>JBPCTU010000425.1:0-7299 GCA_051011515.1 Acidimicrobiales bacterium | reverse complement strand
GAGGCCGACGCTGATGGCGACCAAGACCAATGAGCGCCCCGGCACGCGGGCGCAGGTCAAATACGTACGTTCGTCGGCCTACAAAGCGCGCGAGGTCCTCGATCTGGTACGTGGCAAGTCCTACGCGCAAGCGAACGAACTACTCACGTTCAGCGAGCGCCGGATCTCGAACACGATTCTGAAGTGCCTCGATTCTGCGGCAGCGAACGCCGAACACAACGACCACATCCCGGCGGAGGAGCTGTTCATCTCATCGTGTTTCGCCGACGAGGGACCGACGCTCAAGAGATGGCGACCGCGGGCACGTGGGCGCGCCACCCGAATCCGCAAGCGCACTTGCCACATCACGATCATCGTCGATCGTTACAGCCCTGAAGAACTAGAAGAGATGCGCGAACGCGACGAGGCTCGCGGGTCGAGCGGTCGGGCAAACGCTGCTGACGCTCGGCGCGCTCGTGTGGCCAAGAGCCGCGAACGCGAGGCCGCTCGCGAGGCCGACGATCACGATCATGACCATGATCACGAGGCCGACGTGGAAACCACGGCAGCAGCCGCAGAGGCTGCAGCCGATGTGGCCGAAGACTTGGCCGAAGAAGCCGAAGACGCCGCCGAGGCCAAGGGTGTCAGCGACGATGTGGCCGACCTGGTCGACGACGCAGCTGATGCTGCCGACGATGCTGCGGACGCAGCCGAGGACGCCGCTGAGGCCGCACTCGAGGGAGACGCCGAAGAGGCTCGCGAAGAGGCCGATGAGGCAGCGGACGAAGCCGCCAAGGCCCGTGAAGCGGCCGACGAAGCTGTCGAGGCCGCCGATAGCGACGAGGACAAGGAGGCAGCCGCCGCGGCAGATGCCGCTGCCAGCGCTGCCGAGACTGCCGCAGACGCGGCCGACGACGCGGCCACCGCCGCTGAGGAAGCGTCGCCCGAGGGCGACGAGGAGACTGAGAACTGATGGGCCAGAAGGTAAATCCCTACGGATTCCGACTCGGTGTCACGACCGATTGGAAATCGCGATGGTTCGCCGACCGTGAGTACGCCGACTTCGTCATCGAAGACTGGAAGATCCGCGACTACCTCATGACTGAACTGCCCCACGCGGCTATCTCGCGGGTCGAAGTGGAGCGCACACGCGATCGTCTGCGGGTCGATGTCCACACGGCTCGGCCGGGAATCGTCATCGGTCGCCGCGGCAGTGAGGCCGACCGCCTCCGATCCGGCCTGACCGAGATCACCGGCAACGCCAAGGTCCAGTTGAACATCCAAGAGATCAAGCAACCCGAGCTGGACGCTGCGCTGATCGCTCAGGGAGTTGCCGACCAGCTGGCCGGGCGCGTGGCATTCCGTCGGGCGATGAAGCGAGCGGTACAGAACGCTCAGAAGGCTGGCGCGTTGGGGATCCGGGTGCAGTGCTCCGGGCGCCTGGGTGGCGCAGAAATGTCCCGATCCGAGTGGTACCGCGAAGGGCGCGTGCCTCTCCACACGTTGCGCGCTGACATCGACTACGGATTCCGCGAGGCCCACACGACCTACGGCCGCATCGGAGTCAAGGTGTGGATCTACAAGGGTGACATCCTGCCGTACAAGGTCCAGAGCGAGGACAAGGTTACTCGTGAGGCGGCGATGGCTGTCGGCGAGACCGCCGGCCCCAGCCGCCCCAAGAAGATCGTCTCCTCCGCGGGTGGGCCCCGCAAGGAGGATGGCACCGAAGATGCCCCGGACGAGCCAGCACCTCTCGTGCAGAAGGCCGACCCCGAGTTCGAAAAGCTCCTCGACGAGGAAGAGGCGATAGCTGCCTCAACCAAGGAGCAGCACGAAACCCCCCACTTCCGCCCCGGCGAAGCGGACTAGGCGAAGCAGATGAGCCCACTCTCTGCGAAGAAGGACATGTCATGTTGATGCCGCGAAAGGTCCGGCACCGCAAGCACCATCGCGGGCGGACGAAAGGTAATGCCAAGGGTGGCACGACCGTCGCTTTTGGCGAATACGGAATTCAGGCTCTCGAGCCCGGGTGGATCACGGCGCGACAGATCGAAGCTGCACGTATCGCCATGACCCGGCATATCAAACGAGGCGGCAAGGTCTGGATCAACGTTTTCCCGGACAAACCCGTCACCGAGAAACCTGCCGAAACCCGCATGGGTTCCGGGAAGGGAAACCCGGAGCGTTGGGTAGCGGTCGTAAGGCCTGGACGTGTGCTGTTCGAACTGTCCTACCACGACGAAGAGGTGGCGCGGTCAGCCATCGAGCGAGCGATTCAGAAGCTCCCGATCAAGGCCAAGTTCGTCACCCGTCAGGAGGGCTTCTGACATGGAATGCCATGATGGCAAGCGGCCGGAGGTGTTGAGCTGATGGCAAAGAACTCAACATTGGCCGAGCTGAGCGACGACGATCTCGTTGCTGCGCTTTCGGAGTCCAAGGAAGAGCTGTTCAACCTGCGCTTTCAACTCGTCACCGGACAGCTCGACAACTACAGCCGGATCAAGCAGGTCAAGAAGGACGTCGCTAGAGCGATGACCGAGCTGAGGCTGCGCGAGATCTCCAAGGCAGAAGCCTCTGCCGGCTCGTCCGAGCGCGCCGACATTGCTGCGACAGACAACACAGAAGACGATGCCGCCACTGACGACCTTGCCGACGAGGCAGACCAAATGGAGGCTCACGATGCCTGATCAAACTGCCGTACGCCCGAACCCCCGCAAGGTAAGAGAAGGCTTGGTGGTGTCGAACGGCATGGACAAGACGGCCGTCGTCGCGACGGTCGACCGGGTTCGCCACCGCAGGTACAACAAGACGGTCCAGAAGACCACGAAGCTGTTCGTTCACGACGAGGAGAACCAGCTCAACGTCGGCGACCGGGTCCGCATCCAAGAGACTCGCCCGCTGTCGAAGAACAAGCGCTGGCGCATCATCGAGGTTTTGGAGCGTGCTCGATGATCCAACAGGAATCTCGGCTTCGGGTTGCCGACAACTCGGGCGCCAAAGAAGTGCTCTGTATCAAGGTGTTGGGTGGCTCCAAGCGTCGCTACGCCGGCATCGGAGACATTTTCGTGGCGACCGTGAAGGACGCGATACCAGGCGCCCAGGTGAAAAAGGGCGATGTCGTCCGCTGCGTCGTGGTTCGCACGAAGAAGCAACGGCGCCGACCCGATGGCTCCTACATCCGCTTCGACGAGAACGCGGCAGTACTCATCAACGAACAACATCAACCACGTGGCACGAGAATCTTCGGTCCGGTAGGGCGCGAGCTTCGCGACAAGCGCTTCATGCGCATCGTGTCCCTTGCCCCAGAGGTCCTGTGATAGCGGTGGCCAAAAAGAAGAACACGATGAAGATACGCAAGGGCGATCGAGTGATGGTCCTGAACGGTAAGGACTCAGGCAAAGAAGGTGTTGTGTCGTTCGCATTCCCCGAGAACGGGACCGTGATCGTCGAAGGCATGAACGTCGCCAAGAAGCATCAAAAGCCCACGCGGGCCACGATGCAGGGCGGAATCATCGACAAAGAGATGCCGATGCCCGTGTCAAACGTTGCCGTCATCAGCCCCGAGGACGGTCGACCGACTCGGGTCGGCTACCGGTTCGACAACGACGGTACGAAAGTACGTGTCTGTCGGCGTACAGGAGCTGATCTCCCATGAGCACCACAACAACGCTCGTCCCACGACTGAAGGTCCAGTACCAGGAAGAGATCCGTCCCGCGCTCCAAGAGAGCCTGGGCAAGGACAACGTCATGCAGGTTCCCAGACTCGAAAAGATCGTGGTCAATATGGGAGTCGGCGAAGCGGTCTCTCGTGGCGCGCTTCTAGAGGGGGCGGTCAGCGACCTAGAGACCATCACCGGTCAACATCCGATGGTCACCCGAGCCAAGAAGTCGATCGCCGGCTTCAAACTTCGGGAAGGCAACGCAATCGGCGCCAAGGTAACCCTGCGTGGAAATCGCATGTATGAGTTCCTGGACCGATTGATCGGTTTGGCGATCCCCCGCATCCGCGACTTCCGTGGCCTGCCAACGAAGTCGTTCGACGGCAACGGCAACTACACGTTCGGAGTCACCGAGCAGTTGATCTTCCCCGAGATCGACTACGACAAGATTGACAGCACCCGTGGCATGGACATCACCCTCGTCACCACGGCCACCAGTGATGCCGAAGGCCGGGCCCTGCTCGACGCATTCGGCTTCCCATTTCGAGTTGAAGGACAGTAGCCATGGCAAAGAAGGCACTTGTCAACAAACAGAAGAAGACACCGAAGTTCAAGGTCCGCGGCTACACCCGTTGTCGCCGGTGTGGCCGCCCTCGTTCGGTGTATCGCAAGTTCGGTCTATGCCGGGTTTGTTTGCGTGAGCTCGCTCACGCGGGCGAGCTACCCGGCGTGACCAAGGCCAGCTGGTGAGGTGATGAATCGATGACTATGACCGATCCTGTAGCAGACATGCTCACCCGCATCCGTAACGCCAACACTGCGATGCACGACGACGTCCGCATGCCGGCGTCCAAGCTCAAAGAGTCGCTAGCGGGCGTCCTGCGCGATGAGGGCTACATCAACAACTTCGAGGTGACCGACAACTCCAACGGCCCTGGCCGCACTCTGAAGATCGACATGAAGTACTCGCCATCGCGTGCTCGTGTCATCTCCGGACTGAAGAGGGTGTCCAAACCCGGTTTGCGTGTCTACACCAAGGCCGACGAGATTCCCCGAGTGTTGGGCGGGCTCGGAGTAGCCGTCGTCTCCACCTCCAGGGGTTTGATGAGCGACCGAGAAGCCCGGAAGCGCCGCATGGGCGGCGAGATCCTCTGTTTCGTCTGGTAGGTGGATTTGTATGTCACGTATTGGTAGCACTCCCATCCTCCTGCCATCGGGGGTCGAGGTCGCGGTCAGCGGCTCGTCAGTCGAGGTCAAGGGGCCGAAGGGCGCTTTGAGTCACACATTGCCCGACGACATCACACTCGACGTCGACGGTGATCAGCTCACCTTGGGCCGATCCGACGACGAGCGCGAGACAAAGGCCATACATGGTCTGACCCGGTCGCTCGTTGCAAACATGGTCCAAGGCGTCAGCGAGGGATTCAGCAAGGAACTCGAGATCGTTGGCGTCGGCTACAGGTGTCAGGCCAAGGGCAAGGATCGCCTTGAGTTCCAGCTCGGATTTTCTCACCCCGTCCACGTAACTGCGCCCGAGGGGGTCGAGTTCGAAGTTCCCCAGCAAACTCAGATCATCGTCAGTGGGATCGACAAGCAGGCGGTCGGCCAGGTGGCCGCCGACATCCGCGCCCTCAAGAAGCCAGAGCCCTACAAAGGCAAAGGAATCCGCTACGCGGGCGAACACGTCATGCGCAAGGCCGGAAAGGCTGCGAAGTAGGAACCATGAGCAACGCAAAACACAAGAGAGAGCTGCGGCTACGCCGGCACAACCGGGTTCGCAGGAAGGTGTCGGGGACGCCGGATCGTCCGCGCCTGGCCGTTTTTCGGTCGAACAAACACATCACTGCACAGTTGATCGACGACGAGGCAGGACACACGTTGGTTTCAGCATCCAGCGTGGAGTCCGATCTGCGAGAGAGCGGCGCGGGAGTCGAGGTCGCGGTGAAGGTGGGAACACTCGTTGGCGAACGCGCCAAAGAGGCTGGAGTCAGCGACGTCGTCTTCGATCGTGGCGGCTTCCGATATCACGGTCGAGTCGCAGCAGTCGCCGACGCTGCCCGAGAAGCAGGACTCAAATTCTGATGAACGACAACAACAGAGACAACAAACACACGGCCCCGGGCGAGCTTCGTGAGTCGCGGGTGATCAACATCAACCGGGTCGCCAAGGTCGTCAAGGGCGGACGCCGGTTCTCGTTCACCGCGCTTGTCGTGGTCGGCGACGGTGCTGGCCGCGTAGGTCTCGGCTACGGAAAGGCCAAGGAAGTCCCACTGGCCATCCAGAAGGGCACCGAGGAAGCGAAGCGGAACCTGTTCACCGTTCCGATGGCCGGAGCCACCATCACCCACCCCGTCATCGGCGAAACGGGCGCAGGCCGTGTCATGTTGAAGCCAGCTGCGCCTGGTACGGGTGTCATCGCCGGCGGAGCTGCTCGGATCATTCTCGAGGAAGCCGGCATCCACGACGTGTTGTGCAAGTCTCTCGGCTCGTCCAACTACATCAACATCGCCCGCGCCACCATCTCGGGTTTGCGTGATCTGCGCCGTCCTGACGAGGTCGCAGCTTTGCGAGGCCTGGATGCCGAAGAGTTCGTCCCTGGCGGGCTCCTCAACGCGTACAAGGAATCCGAGCGCGAGGCGCGTTCGATCCATCGGGGGGCCTGAAATGGCATTGCAGGTCACTCAAACCGGTTCGGCAATCGGGACCAAACCCAAGCAGCGCTGTACCCTCCGAGCCCTTGGATTGGGTCGTATAGGCAAGTCGAACACCCTTCCGGATCGTCCAGAGATACATGGCATGATCGCCAAGGTCCAGCACCTCGTTGACTGGGAAGAGGTCTCCGACTGACCAGTCGGTCATCGGCCTCCTGGGAACACCCGGCCCGATCAGAAAGCACGCAAATGAAGATTCATGACCTACAACCCTCACCAGGATCGAACAAGCGACGCAAACGCGTGGCTCGCGGCATTGCTGGTCCCGGCGGGAAGACAGCGGGTCGCGGCCACAAGGGCCAAAAGGCGCGCAGCAAAGTACGCGTTGGCTTCGAAGGCGGCCAGAACCCGCTTCAGAACCGGATCCCCAAGCTCCGCGGTTTCAACAACCCGTTCCGGGTTGAGTACCAGGCAATAAACCTCGACACCATCGCTGAGTCGGGGTTGACCGAGGTCAACCCGGATACGTTGCGCCAGAAGGGCCTGATCTCCAAGGGAGCACTTGTCAAGGTGCTCGGTCGAGGCGAACTGGCCGGGAAGGTCGACGTGAAGGCGCACGCATTCTCGAAGTCGGCTGAAGCAGCTATAACCAGTGCTGGGGGTACGGTTGAGGTTCTACCGAAGCCATGGGGCGACGGTCGACCACCCGCAAAGGGCAACGCGCTGACCAACCGCTGATCTACGTCGATCAGTAGCCGGCACAGCGACAAGGAGCATCTGTGGCAGGATCAAACGTTCTAAACGTCTTCCGGGTCGAGGACCTGCGAAACAAGATCCTGTTCACCATCAGCATGCTGGTGTTGTACCGGGTCGGAACTCACATTCCAGCCCCGGGAATCGATATCGACGCCATCCAGGTCCTGAAGGACCGGACTGACGAGAACGGTGGAGCCCTTGCGTTCTTGAGGCTCTTCTCCGGTGGTGCCCTGACCCAGTTCGCGATATTCGCG
>JBPCTU010000424.1:0-5597 GCA_051011515.1 Acidimicrobiales bacterium | reverse complement strand
TTCGTCACCAAGTTGACTACTACCCCGCCACTCTGCGGGGGGTGGCCGGACACGGGGGTATTGCCTTGGTGCCCGAGCTCCTGCTCACGGTTCAGCCACCCGGAATCCGCGTCCTCGACCTCAAGGTTCCGGTCCGCCGGACCGTCGGCCTCACCTACCGCGAAAGCGCCTCTGAGCGCCCAGCTGTGGCAGCCGTGGTCAGGTTGACCCGCCGCGTCGCCGAGGACATGGGTCTCGACGTGCTGCCTAACTGAGGATCGGAACGCCCAAGCCGCGCAAACCGACCGCCGCTGCGCCAATAAGCGGGGCTTCATCGCCGAGGCCGGCTGGGATGATCTTCGCCCCACGAGCATGCTGGATGCGGCTGAGTTCATCGATCGTGCCCTGGGCAGAATCAAAGAAATCGTCTCCGTACCCGAGCGCCACCGAGCCGGCGACGACGGCCAGTTGCAGGTCCAGCAGGTTGGCAACCGATGCCACGGCTCTTCCGACCCACACGCCCACCTGTCGCCGCATGGTTTCGTCTGCCTCGGCTGCTGGGCGGCCAGTCGCTCCGGCAATACCGGTCCCAGAGGCAGAACCCTCGAGAAGACCTGACACCCCATTTGCATCGGGGTGGCCGCCCGGGTTCACGAACACATGCCCGATGTGACCGGCGTTGCCATCGGCGCCATCGAGCAATCTTCCGTTGAGCACGATGCCACCACCCACGCCCGTCGACACGACCATGCCAATGAAGTTGTCGACGCCAACGGCTGCGCCACGCCAACCTTCGGCCAGCGCCAGTGCCTTTGCGTCGTTGTCGACGTGAGTTCGCAGACCCAGGTCCTCGCTGAGCCGATCCAGCAGGGGGAAATCGCGCCAAACCGGGATGCTCAACGGGGAGATCCACCGATGGTTCTCGCGAGACGGACCGCCACTACCCACCCCGCAAACCGCTGGGCGCTGACTGACCGTTGCGAGGGACTCGCGGCTCAGGTTCAGTACGGCCTGATACAGACCCTCGGCGTCGTGCCCAGCCGTTGGCGACTCCCGACGTTCGACCAGGTCACCGTCGAAGGTAACCAGACCAGTAGCCAACTTCGTGCCACCGATGTCGACTGCAAGCGCCAACTCGACCACCGCGGCAGCCTAACCGGGGACGATTCGCGACGGTCGCCCGCCCGGAGGGCGGTACCATCCGGCAGTGCACCCCGGCGACCCGTTCATCAAGGCAAGCCTGCGCGAGTTCGGCGAGACCATCTTCGCCGAAATGTCGGCCCTGGCTCTGGAGACGAACTCCATAAACCTTGGCCAAGGATTCCCCGACACCGACGGGCCTGCCGAAGTTGCCGAGGCCGCAGTGAAGGCCATCAGAGACGGCCACAACCAGTATCCGCCCGGTCCGGGAATCCCTGAACTCCGGCAGGCGATCGCCGACCATCAGCGGTCCTTCTACGACCTGTCATTCGACCCGAACACGGAGGTCCTAGTCACAGCAGGTGCCACCGAGGCCATAGCGGCATCGCTGCTGAGCTTGTGCGAACCCGGCGACGAGGTCATCACATTCGAGCCCTACTACGACTCCTATGCCGCAACGATCGCCATGGCCCAGGCATCACGCCGCGTCGTGACCTTGCGGCCGCCCGACTACGCATTCGATCCGGACGAGCTGGCCAGTTCGGTGACCGACCGCACCAAGGCGATCTTGGTGAACACTCCCCACAATCCAACGGGCAAAGTGTTCTCTCCCGACGAACTGCAACAGATTGCCGGCCTGTGCATCGAACACGATCTGGTCGCGGTCAGCGACGAGGTGTACGAACACCTGGTGTTCGAGGGCCAGCACACCCCGATCGCATCGCTGCCGGGTATGGCGGACCGCACGGTGACCATCTCCTCGGCCGGCAAGACCTTCAGCTTCACTGGCTGGAAGATCGGCTGGGCTTGTGCCTCGCCCGCTCTCTTGAACGCTGTCAGAACAGCGAAGCAGTTTCTGACCTATGTCAACGGTGCCCCGTTCCAGCACGCCATCGCCGTTGCACTTGCGCTGCCTCGGAGCTACTACGCCGACTATTTGTCGGACATGACCATGAAGCGAGACCTGCTGTGCGCCGGGCTTGCGGCGGTTGGATTCGAGGTGTTCCCACCGGCCGGCACCTACTTCGTCACCACCGATATTCGGCCACTGGGTGCCACCGATGGCAAGGAGTTCTGTCTGGAGTTGCCCAGGGCATGTGGAGTGGTAGCCGTACCGAACGTCGTGTTCTACGACAACGAAGACGAGGGTCGGCACCTGGTTCGGTTCACCTTCTGCAAACAGCCCCAGGTGCTCGAAGAGGCCATCAACAGGTTGATGGGCCTGAGCGGCTGACCTCCCGCTCAACTCGGCTCAATCGGACAACATGTGGACCTGGCCGCCGCGTGTGCCCACGATGATCCGACCATCCCAGACGGCCGGCGTCGACTCGATGCACGCACCGAGATTCACCGACCAGAGCTGTCGGGGCTCGTTCTGGGTGTCGCTCACGTCGAACGCCCACAGGGTGCCGTTGCAATCGGCCTGGAGAAGCACGTCGTCAACGATGACGGGCGAGGGCCACAGGATGTTGGAGTTCTGCAGCTCCCACCTGATCTCGCCAGTGGCCCTGTCGACGCCGAGCAACCGGCCGGTGTCGGTGCCCACGATCACCAGATCGCGGTGGAGAGCCGGCGTGGCCCAGATTCCTGACGGCAAACGACCGTTGTCGAAAACTGACCAGACAAGCGGATCGTCAGAATCGGTCGGATCGAGTTTGACGAGCTGGCCAACCTCGGCCGATCGGGCGTTGCCTCGCTCGTTTTCGACGCCCACATACAAGAAACCTTCTTCGTCGATGACGATCGAGGCATCTACGTCGTCGCCCACCCAGTACTCGAACACCCTCTCGGGATCGACACCGTCGACCAGCCCGCTGATATCCCACCCTTGCACCAGGCCACCACTGTTGGCGAAGTACACGGTGTCTGCGGAGATGGCCACCGAGTTCTCGATCGACACGTTCGGGCCGACGGCGGCCAACAACTCGTTGTCATAACCCGGAGCCACGAACACCACCTCCGGATCGACGGTGACGAGGCCGTCCTCGTCATAGCCGCGATTCAGCTTGACGATGTGGAAGAGGGAGTTCTCGCCTCCTTCGAACAGATAATCGTCGAGGACGAGTGCAGAGCCGTCCCAGTCGTTGTTCCACTTGCTCCCGGGACTGTCCGCCGAGAGTCTCCACAGTTCCGTAGGTGATTCGCGGTCGACGGCAATGACATGGAAGAAGTCGTCGCGCGACCCGGAGTAGACCAGCGGGTATCCATCGGGGTCGATGGTGACCGAGCCCTTGATGATGTCGTTCGTCGGGAACGGTGCAAGAAGGGCTGCGCCCGAGTCGGCATCGACGAAGTGGACGTTGTGGTCATAGGCACCGAACACCGCCCAGGTGGCCCCGGGCCCCTCGAACACTGCGGGCTGGCCCGTCCATCCGGTGCCACACCAAATCTCCACCTCGCCTCCCAGTGCGGTGGGACCACACATCGAACCCGACGCAGGGTAGGACCAGCGAACGCTGGGGTTCGATTGAACCGGTCCGTGCCCGTAGAACGTCCGTGTCGGGTTACCGCGGAACGTCAGCAACCCCTCGACGGTGTCGCCCCAAGGCTGACCGACCGATAGCGGATCGACCCAGCCGTCGAACGGTGTCGGCGTTGGCGTAGGTGTGGGGATCGCAGTCGGTGTCGGCCGTGGGGTCGGAGTCGGTGGGGGCGGCGGGGCCGGTGGTGGCGTCGGGGTGGGTGTTGGCGAAGGCACGGCAACCACCTCGGGCTGCGCTCCCGATGTGTACCTGTCGGCGATCAAACCAAGACCAGCGATGGTGACCAACACGAGAATGCCCAACATGCCGGCAATCGCCAGATGCCGCTTGGGCCCGAGGCTCTCTGGCGGTTCGGAGTGTCTCCCTCGGCGCCTACGCAACGTCCGCACCAAGTCTCGGCAAGGAGGGCATCGGTTGAGTCGAGCCGACGCTGATTCTCATCTGGCGGGAGGCTAGCGGCTGAGCAGCGCCGAGGTCAGTCGTCTTTGACGACCCGGAACGCGCGTTGCAGCAAGGGTGTGGAATCGTCAGGTTCGCTCTCGGCGGGATCGGGTTCGTTCCACAACGTCTCCTGTGTTCCGTCGTCCACGCCCGACTCGGTCTCGGGATCGCCGGGCACCACGCTGAGGCGACGGGACTCGTCATCGCCGACATCGGTGTCTGCGTCGATGTCGCCCCGAAACTCTTCTTCCGGGGGCACGTAGTCGTCCTCGGGAAACGGTTCGCTGACGAGTTCGTCGGCCGCCGCAGGCTGGGCAGCCGGATGTGAGCTGGTACGCGCTGCGTTGCCTGGCCGCGACGCTTGTTTGGGCCGTGCCTTGGGTTTACGCGTCGCGCCCGACTTGCCCGCGGCGTCAGCGGACCTGTTCTTCGCTCCAGCTGGTGCATCGTCGGCCTTCTTACGGCGTTTCCTGGGTTTGGCAGCGGGTCGGTCATCGATGAGGGTCCAGCCGAAAGGCACCGTGATCCGGTCGGCGTGAGCGCCACACAACCCAACTCCTTCGATGGCGAACTCGTGGTCGGGGCCGACGAGCCAGGCATGGGTGTCTTGAGGCGACATCAACATGACCGCGACCAAGGGTTCACCACACCCGACTCGACCGCAGAGCGACGCCTCCATGATCAATTGAAATTACCCGCCGACCAGGCCGAATAGATGGATGGGTTCGGCGGGCGCTTGCGGCGGTCCGCCCCAGATGGGCCGCACGAGCTACTGACATGGACACGACGCGGAGTACCGTGGAGGAACCGAAGCCGCATGTCGCGCAGCCATACCTGGGCGTGCACTCGAGCCGGAGGAATCCCCATCTCACCTTGGCGTTGGATCGACACCGTCACCCGTCAGCTCGAGCTGTGTCGGGCGACCCGCGGCGAGACCGCGGTTGTTTTGGCCCTGGATACCGACGATCCCGAGCTGAGAGGCATCGTGGCGACCGGTCTCGAACGTCTGGGCTGCAATGTTGCCGAGGTCATCGTCCGTTCCGGCGCCAACATGGAGGGCCGCGACCCCGTCGACCTCGAGGCTGTGGCGCTGGCATTGACGGCAGCCGACCTGATCGTCGACGTTCACGGGTCACTGGTCGAGAACTCTGCGGCGAGAGATGAGGTGCTTGACCAGGCCCGGGTGCTGGCACTCGACCTGGACGGGATCGACGACCTCGACGAACTTGTAGCTCATCCAGGGCTGAGCAAGCGGATCGATCGTGCCATCGATGTCTTGGCCCACGGCGAACAACTGCAAGTGTCCTCTCGATCGGGGACCTTGCTGGACATTCGGCTGGCCGACTCCGAACTCCGCGCGGAGTCCGGGCTGGCCGTCGGCGACGGTGACATCGCCCACTGGCCGGCAGGTTCGGCGTGGTGCGTGCCGGCGGCCGAATCGGTCGTCGGGTGTGTCGTAGCGATGCCCGGAGACCTGGTCATCGAGTCGGGTCACATGGTGCGGTCGCCGGTGCGGCTCGAAATCGCCGACGGAACCATCACCGATGTTCTTGG
>JBPCTU010000423.1:0-6309 GCA_051011515.1 Acidimicrobiales bacterium | reverse complement strand
ACCGCGAGGGTAAGAGTGGCCTCGGACGCGTCGTACAAAGGCCCCCAACCCCGGGTCAAGGCCGGTCGACGATCTGACCCTGCGGTGGCGACGACGACGGCCACCCCACCGAGCAACATGTTCTGCCACCGCAATTCCGACTCCGAAGCCACCAGCGGCGAACCTAAAACATCCCGACGGCGGAACTCCGATGAACGCTGATCCGAGCGAGACCGCCCGCCGACTACGTCTCTAGCGCGTCTCTAGCGCGACCGATGTGTCGTTGGGTACGCGATCCAGGACCCTGCGTCGAAGTCGTAGATCTTGCACTCACGCACTGATCGCCGGTAGTCGCGGAGCCGGATCGGGCGTTGATCGACATCGCCCGGAAACGCTGCAGCGATGGCTAGCGCAGCCTCCTTGAGCCGATAACACGGGATCCGCATGTCAACGTGGTGCGGGAGATGAACCATGATCGAGTGGAAGAAGAGATCCCAGCCCGGTGGACCCCACAACACCGTCGTGCCTTCGACCTGGCCACGGAAGCGATTCCATTCGTGGCGAGGCCACCACTGGATTTCGGGTGCGATGTGGTGAACGTAAACCACCCAGCCGATGATCTGGCAAAACACCAGGAACGGAATCACCACCAGTTTGGTCCAGAGCCACAAACCGTCAAGCCCCGTGATAACGAGAATCGCTGTCAGGCTCCCGAGCGCCACGGCTGCAACGAGGGCCTGATCCCGTCTCATCGAATGCCGCCATCTCCGAGGCGGACTGAACCGGATCATCTTGTTCCACCAGATGTTGTGGACGTAGTAGGCACCGGCCCCCACCGGCCCCCACTCGAGGCGGTGAACCATCCGGGCAACAGGGCCCAGGTCGCGGTATTGATCGGGGGTCAGCGGATGCCACACGAAGTCCAGCCCCTGCTTGAGGGTGTGGCCGTGGTGGACGCGGTTGTGGCCGTAGATCCATACCTCGGTCGCATGGAGAGAAGGCAGCATGGTCAGCCTGGCGATGAGTGCGTTCGCACGAGTCGAGTCGAAGAGCGCTCCGTGGGCTGCATCGTGGCCCAGTACGAACAACCCTGCGACAGCCAACCCCGCCACCAGCCACAACGGCACCAGCAACAAGACGTTGTTTGTCGACGACAAGGCCCAAAGCGCAAGTCCGTAGACCGCCAGGTCACGGACGACCAGGCCCGTACCCCGCAGCGCTGATCGCTGGTAACAGTGTGCGGGAATGACGTCGAGTACGGACTTGAGCCCGGTTGGTGGGTCAGGCGGCGCTTGGTCAGACAGAGTTGTCGGCGCGTCTTCGGTCGGTGTGATGGAACTCAGCAGGTCTTCCACTCGTCGGTCTCGTTCAGGCTCTGTGGGCACGGCAGGCAGAGCCCGACGGCGATATCGCTTGGAGCGTCGGCCACGACGGGTCGAGACGGTAGGGCCAAACGTCCCCGGTGTCGGCCCACAGCGCTCGATACAACCAAAGCTGTACTCAGTGGAGTACGCAGACGCAAACGTCGGAGGTAGCGATGACCGAGACCCTCACCGGAACGAACCGCTCAGCGGGTCCCACCTATCAGGAGTATCTAGACCGCGACAGCCATCCTGTGCGCGACATCCTGCGGGTCGACTCGCCCATCGCACCAGGGCCCACACTCGTGCCGGTGGAGCGTTACTTCTCGAAGGAGTTCCATGACCTGGAAGTCGAGAAGGTCTGGAAACGAGTCTGGCAGATGGCCTGCCACGAGGACGACATTCCCGACGTCGGTGATCACCTCGTCTACGACATCGCGGACCTGTCATTCCTCATCGTGCGCAGCGGCCCGGACGAGTTCAAGGCGTTCTGGAACGCGTGCCTCCATCGCGGAAAACTGCTGCGCGCCCACGACGGCAAGTGGGCCACCGATCTGCGTTGTTCCTTCCATGGCTGGTGCTGGAACCTCGATGGCACCATGAAGGAGATCCCGTGCCAGTGGGACTTCCCATACCCCGAAGCCGAACCCGAACGCCTGGCGCTACCGGAGGTGAAGGTCGGCCGCTGGGGCGGCTTCGTGTTCATCAACCCCGACCTGGACGCTGAGCCGCTCGAGGATTACCTGGGCGACCTCGCCGATCACTTCACACTGCTGCCGTACGAACGTCGCTACAAGTCAGCGCATGTGGCCAAGGTCCTGCGCTGCAACTGGAAGGTGGCCCAGGAGGCCTTCTCCGAGGCATACCACGTGGTTGCCACCCACCCCCAGATCCTCGAAGGACTCGCGGACGCCAATACGAAGTACGACGTGTTCGGCAACTACAGCAGGGCGATCTCACCTCAGGCGGTTCCGAGCCCGCATGTCGCGGGTCTCGAGCCCCCCACCATCGACGGAATAGGACTGTTCACAAAGCTTCGCCACCCGCTCAGCGGCGCCATCTACGAACGAATCGACGAGGGTCTGGTCAAGGTGACCACCCGTGATGGTCGCGAAGGCCGGTTCACCGACGAAGGAGCTCGGATCGACGGCGACATCGGTGAAGCCGACCCCAACCTGTGCGACTGGATCGGCGGGAAGCAGCTGCCCGACTTCGAGGAGTTCCCTGTGCCCGCGTGGCTACAGGACGCAACCGACGACAGGTCACCGCGCGAAGCAGCAGGGGACGCCGGCCGAGACGCCCTGCGGCCACTGCTGGGGGACCAGGTAGAGCAGGTGAGTGATGCCGAGATCTGCGACTCGATCTACCTGACAGTCTTCCCGAACTGGCACCCGTGGGGGTCATTCAACTCGATCGTTTATCGGTTCCGGCCCTATGGCAGTGATCCCGACATGTGCATCCACGAATGTATGTACTTCTCGCCGGTCCCCGAGGGTCAAGAACGGCCACCGGCCGCGCCCATTCACTGGCTCGGCATCGACGATGACTGGACCGAGGCCCCCGAGCTCGGCATGCTCGCGAAGGTCTTCAACCAGGACGTCCACAACATGCCCGAGGTCCAAGCCGGCCTCAAGACGATGAAGCAGCCACATGTAATGTTCGCTGACTACGGGGAGACCAAACCCCGCCATTTTCACGAACTGCTCGAACAATGGATAAGCAAGGACTAGGCCCACCGAGCGGCCCACGACCGACCCGAACAGGAGACTCACCAGATGTCGACGGCTCAATCGCTGACCGGACCCGCCATTAAAGCGCTCGAGGGCACGCCCCTCGAACGCGTCGAACGCCTTCGTGACGTCATCGTCGATGGCGGAAACCGGGCCCAGGAGCTGCGCCGACTGCCCGAAGACACGGTCGAGACGCTGATCGACGAAGGGATGTTCCGGTTCACCCTCCCCGCCGAGCTCGGCGGTGAGAACGCGACCACACTCGAGACGATCGAGATTCTGGAGGCGATCAGTGCCATCGACGCCTCGGTTGGATGGAACGTGATGCTGGGCTCGGAGATCAACGCCATGGCCGCAGGCGGCATGGAAAAGGCCTTGGCAAAGGAGATCTACCTCGACAACCCACGGGTGGTCATGTGTGGTGGGGGTGGCACCGGGTCCGTACCGGCCACCGCGGTCCGTCAACCCGATGGTGGATTCAAGGTGACTGGCGAGTCCACGTTCATCAGCGGATGCTGGAACTCGGAGTGGTGCTTCATGCCTGCACCGGAGGTCGAGAAGGGACAGAGCTTCGCCGACGCCGACATGTCGACGTTCCAGATGCGGTTCATGCACCGCTCCGAATGGGAGATTGTCGAAGCATGGGACGTCGCTGGGATCCGCGGCTCAGGCAGCGACAACGTGCGAGCCGAAGGATCCCGGGTGCTGCCCGAACACGCTGGCGTCGACCTGGTCGTCATGCCCCCGCACTACGACAATCCCGTGTTTCGCGTTCCAGTGCCGCTCCGGCTGTCGTTCAACAAGGTCGCTATAGCTCTCGGCGTCGCACGCGGCGCCATCGACGCGTTCGTCGATCTGGCCCACAACAAGGTCCCGATGTTGTCGCCGTCGAAACTGATGGATCGCCCTATCGCGCAGATCCGTGTCGGGGAGTGTGAAGGCAAGTTCCGAGCAGCGCGCGCGTACGTCATGGAGGCCATGGGCAACATCGAGGACGAGCTCAATAGTGGCGCCGAGTTGCCGTCCGCGATGACCACCCAAGACGCTCGACTGGCGTGCATCGCAGCGTCGAACATGTGCATGGAGGTCGTCGACGTCATGCACAACACCGCCGGGACCAGTGCGTCCTACATGGCGAACCCCCTGGAGCGAAAGCTCCGCGATTCCCACGCCGCAGCATCACATCGCTGGACGTCGCACTCGCTCTACCAGGACATGGGGGCCATCGTCATGGGCCACGACCCCGCCCCTGAGTTCGCCGGTACCGGCGGGCCCGGTTGGGGTTCACGTCTCGTGGGCAACTGACCCACCCGCGGGAGGCCTGACACGGTCGATCAGCTCCCGATCGCGCCGCGAAGCTCAGTTGACGCCGCGCTCCTCGCCGGACCAATGGGGAGCGCGGAGCTCGGTCTTCAACACCTTGCCGGTGATGTTCTTGGGCAGCGCGTCCACGAACTCGAGCGAGCGGGGAGTCTTGTAACCGGCCAGGCGCGCGCGGCAGTACTCGAGCAACACCTGGTCGGTGACCTCAGACCCCTCCTGTTTGGCCACCACCGCATGCACACGTTCTCCCCAACGATCATCGGGGACACCGATCACGGCGGCCTCGAGCACGTCCTCGTGGGCGAAGAGCACATCCTCGATCTCGCGCGGATAGACGTTCTCGCCGCCGCTGATGATCATGTCCTTTATCCGGTCGGTGACGTAGATGTAACCGTCGTCGCCTCGATACCCGGCGTCGCCTGTGTGCATCCACCCGTTGCGCAACGCGTCGGCGGTTGCCTCCTCGTTCCGCCAGTACTCCGTCATCACCGCTGGGCCGCGGGTCACGATCTCGCCCACCTCGCCTGGACCGGGCTCGGTGTCGTCGGGCCCCACGACGCGCGTCTCGAAACCGGTGGCGTCGGTTCCGGCGGACGCGAGACGTTCCGGGTGGTTCACGGGGTCGTGATCTGCAGGCCGCAACACGGTGCACCCAGAGGTCTCGGTCATCCCGAACATCTGGACGAAGTCGCAGCCCATGACCTCGAGCGCGCGCTCCAACGTCTTGGGCGCGATGGTCGATGCCCCGTAGATCACGGTGTCGACCGACGAGAAATCGGCCGAGGCCGCATCGGGGTGGTTGACGATCATGTTGATCATCGTGGGAACCAGGAGCACGTGACTTGGCCGATCGTTCGCCACGTGATCAAAGACCCCCTCGGGCGAAAAGGCCTTGAGGAAGATGTTTCCACCGCCGCGATGGGTGAACGCGTAGCCGACATTCGACGCGATGTGGAAGAGCGGAAGGCACTGGAGCAGGACCTGCCCTGGCTCCAGTTGCCAGTCGAGTCCGTACAGCACCATTCGCGACCACATCGCGAGGTTGGACAGCACGGCACCCTTCGGCCTGCCTGTTGTCCCGCTCGTGTAGAGGATCACACAGGGGGTTTCGGTGAGGAGCGGCGAGCCCTCGACCGGTCCGCTGGCTGAGGCCAGCAGACCGTCGTAGGGGTCGCCGTGCCCGTCGCTGCCAAGGTGAAAACTCCGCGCCACGCCCAGCTCCCGAGCATGGTCGGCGAACCCGGGCCCGTGGATCAACGCCGTCGGCTCACAATCGTCGATCATGAACTGAAGCTCGGGCATCGCTAACCGAAAGTTCAGTGGCACGAGGATCAGCCCCGCTCGTTGGCAGGCCGCTTGGATCTCGGTGTACTCCAGCTCGTTCATCGCAAGGAGGGCGATACGGTCGCCAGGAGACACCCCATCGTCGAGGAAGCCTCGCGCCAGCCGACCGACGCGGTCTTCGGTTTCGGCGAAGGTATGCGACCGCGACCCTTCCGACACGCACATGGAATCGCCGAACCGCTTCGCGGCGTTCAACACCATGTCCGGCACCACCTGCATGCTGCGCTCCCCACTGCCGTGAACAATGTCGCGATCGGAGCCTAGGACTTCCGCTGCGCGTCGGGCTGAGGAGAGCCCAGCTCAGTGACCGGGGTCTCGGCCGTTCCAAGCGACCAGGCGGTCTATCGCAGCCGCGTCATCGGGGATGGTGACCTGCTCGGCGAACGGGATCGCGGCCTCTTCGAGGCCCATTGCCGCGGAGATCTCCTCGAAGAGCGCTAGGCGATTCTCGGCGGGGAGGAAGTCTCGCGCAGCGAGCGCAGCCGTGACCACGTCGTCGTCCCAGTCGGGTTGTTGTCCCGTCGAAACTGCCAGGTCCCATGTGTGGACCGTCAGTTCGGAGAAGTAGGACG
>JBPCTU010000422.1:0-9401 GCA_051011515.1 Acidimicrobiales bacterium | reverse complement strand
GCGCCGAGGCGGGCGAACATCACACACAGGGCGGGTGGACCCGAGACCGCCCAAGCCGTGTCTATGCCCTCGATATGGGCTCGATGCATCTCTGGTCGAAGCATATGGAGTGCACCCAGTGCTGCAGATGCACCGGAATACTCCATGTCGGGCGCGGCGACCACTATCTCCCCGTGGGGGGCCACTGCTCGAGCCAGTACGTGCAGGCCGACGGAATCGATGCCGTCGTCGTTGGTCACGAGGATTCTCACCCGGTCACCCTATCCAGGTGCCGCTGTCGCCGGCGGCGGTCTGGGTTACCGCCCCAGGTTCCCAAACTCGAACGAGTCACCAGTACTGAGTCGGCTCAAACCTGTCCCGAAGCTGCCGATGTGGGGCTGGTGACTGTACACGAACCCGGTCGGCCGATCAGCGCTGAGCTCTCTCATCCCCACCCCGCCCAGTTGGTCGTGTCGACCGACACTTCGGGCGCGATTGTCGCCGGCTCCGACCGGTGGCCCGGCGCCGGAGCCTACCGAGCGCGCACTTTAGGCGAACTTGTCCACGAACGGAACCACGACCTCCTGGAGCGCATCGTCCGCGAGCTCGGCGACCGTGGACGGTTGGATCACGGCGTTGGCGTGCAGATTCGTGGCGCCGATGGTTGGGCCCAGGCCGTCGTCACCGCAGCCGCCGACGGTGGAACTGTCCAGTGGCAGTTCGTGCCGGTCTTGCCCGATCCTCTCAGGGGTGTCGTCGCGGCGGTTACGAGCGGGCGGGACATCACCTTGGCGTTGTCCGCTGCGGTGGACGTGTTGCCCAACGAAGACCTGTGGCTATCGGTGCACTACTCGGTCGACCGTGATGACCGCTTCGATTCGATGGTCGCTTCCGAGGGCCGAGACACGTTCAGGCGCGCTGTAGAAGCGCTGGTTGTCGCCGAAGACCGGTGTCCCTGGGATGCCGACTTGGTCGATGGCCCAGAGGACCTTCCGGTGGAGGCGTTCAGCGACGGTTTGACCCTTGCCGGACCTCACGCCGGAATCGGATCATGTCGCCTTGTTCCGATTCCCTCGCTCGGCAAGGGTAATGCTGGGTGCCTCGCAGTTTGGAGCGAGGGAGCTGCCCGACTGGACCTCCCTGAAAACCACCTTGTGGAGCAGCGGGTGAAGGCAGCGCTCGGCCTGGTGTTTCAACATGCCGAAACAATGGCCGGACAACGACAGCTCGAGCAGCAGGACCGGCTGACCGGACTGCGCGACCGGCAGACTTTCCTCAGCGACTTGAACGGCCTTCGTGGCGACCAGAGTTGCGCGGTGTTGATCATCGACATCGATGACTTTCGTGCTGTCAACGAGTGGCATGGCTATGCGGTTGGCGACCTGGTCCTGTCGGAGTTCGCGGATCGGCTCAGCGAAGCCATGAGACCCGGGGACGTCATTGCCCGTGTCTCTGGAGACGAGTTTGCCGTGTTGTGCCGCGAGGTGGCCGATGACCGAGGTGTCGAGGCCATCTCAGGCCGCGTGATGGCGATCTGTCATGAGCCATTCCGGTCGGTTGGGTCTCACATCGAACTGAGCGTCAGCGCTGGAGCTGCCATTGCGCGCGATGGCCGGGGTGGGTCGCAGCTGTTCGAGGCTGCTGAGCGCGCCATGCTCGAGGCGAAGTCCGATGCCAAAGGTTCTTGGCGGATGTCCTGACCCTGCCAGCGTGAAGCCGGACCGGGCGGACCTCGAACGGTAGGTTGGATCCTCATGGACCTCCGCGTGCAAGGCGGCCTGGTGATCCCTGAGAGCGAGCTTGGGCTCCGTTTCACCCCGAGTGGCGGCCCAGGGGGTCAGCACGCAAACCGTTCCAACACGCGTGTTGAACTCTGGTGGGACATTTCCACGTCGAGCGCGGTCGATCAGTTGACCCGAGACCGTCTTGTTGGTGCGTTGGGCCCGGTGATTCGCGTCGTGGTTGATGAAGAGCGATCGCAGACCCGCAACCGAGATCTTGCGCGCCGTCGACTGGCATCTCGAGTGGAGAACGCTCTGCATGTCCCCAAGCAGCGGCGAAAGACGAAACCCTCCAGGGGTTCTCAACGCAGGCGCGTCGAGGGAAAGAGGCAACGCAGCCAACTCAAGAAGCAGCGGCGGCGTCCGTCGGCCGACGATTGAGTTGGACGCGCACGGTCTTGTTCAGCCGGTGTTCCGGAGCCCTGCGGCGACGCCATTGATGGTCAGGAGGAGCGCCCGCTGAATCCTCTCACTGGAATCGGCGCCCGCTCGAGCCCGAGCCAGGAGTTCGACTTGCAACACATTGAGGGGATCCAGGTAGGCATCGCGAACTGCCAGCGTTCTCTTCAGCAGTGGGAGTTCCTCGAGTAGCCCGGTGCCGGTCACTGCCGCGATCTCTTGAACGGTTCGATCGTGTTCTTCTGCGATCGCGGCGAAGAGGTGGTGCAGGGACGGATCTACCAGTCGATCGACATAGTGCCGCGCTACCGCCAAGTCCGTCTTCGAGAGGGTCATCTCGACGTTGGAGATGAATGTTCGGAAGAACTGCCAACCCTCGTACATCCTCGCAAGTTCTTGTTCCTGTCCAGCGGCACGTGCTGCCCCAAGCGCTGAGCCCACGCCGAACCACCCTGGGATGATCTGCCGGGACTGCGTCCAACCGAACACCCAGGGAATCGCACGGAGGTCGTCGATGCCGCCGGCTGAACTCGATCGGCGTGCGGGGCGCGAGCCGATGTTCATCGCGGCCAGCTCCTCGACCGGAGTCGACGTCCTGAAATATTCGGCCAGACCTGGGTCCTCGATCAGGTCTCGGTACGCGACATAGCCGGCGTTCGACATCATCTCCATGACGCCATCCCAGGAATCAGTCACGTCTCGGCCGTGGCGAGGTCGGCGATGAGCGACCGTGGCCTCGAGTACCGCAGACAGCGCGAGTTCCAGATTTCGTTTGGCCAACCCGGGGAGCGCGTACTTGTCGGCGATGACCTCGCCTTGCTCGGTGATCTTCACAGCCCCGGCAATAACACCCGCCGGTTGGCTGAGGATCGCAGCATTGGTCGGACCGCCCCCGCGGCCCACGGTGCCCCCGCGGCCGTGAAAGACAACGATTCTGACGCCGGTCTCGGAGCTCACGTCGGCGATCTCTCGAAGTGCCTTGTGAATCTCCCACTGGGATGTCGTGATGCCGCCGTCCTTGTTCGAGTCGGAGTACCCGACCATCACCTCTTGAGCGTTGCCCCGGAGTTCCACGAGTTGTCTGTAGGGCGGTACTGCCAGGAGCGATCGCAACACGTCACCAACGGCGCGCAGGTCTTCGATGGTCTCGAACAGGGGAACAAACCCGATTCGGGCTGTTCTTCCGGGTAGGTCGACCAGCCCGACATCTCGCGCCAGAACTGCGGGCGCAAGGATGTCATCGACTCCCTGGGTCATCGAGACGATGTAGCTCTCCACCGTTTCATCACCATCTCGGTCGAGGATGGTTCTGAGCGTCTCGAACAGTGTGAGCGCTTCCGGTTGATCGATTGCTGCCGGTGGGGCCAAGGGTCGTCGCGACCCGAGTTCGGAGGCGAGCAGAGCAGTCCGTTCTGTCCTCGACATGGCTCCGTAGTCGATACCCAAGGGTTCGAACAGCTGTTGCAGGGCTTGATGGTGTGAAAGAGCGTGCTGACGGATGTCGAGGGTCGCCAGGTGGAAACCGATCATTGCGGCTGTCCGCCGGACGCTGGCGAGTCTGCCTCGTGCGAGCAGCTCGCCATGGTTTTCCTCCAGCGAACGGCTCATGACGGCGAGGTCTTGTTCGAGTTCGTCGGCGGTGGAATACGCTCGGCGGCCGGGTGGATCCTGGGCGGCCTCCAGCAACCGTTGGTGCACGATTGAGCAACGTTGCCGGTACGGCTCGCCGGCAGCGAGGGTTCTGAACCTGGTCGCCACGTCGGGGAACTCACGCTGGTCCTGGATCAGCTGTTCCTCGAGCTCGGTCGAGATGGAGGAGACCGCTGTTCCGACGGAGAGTTCGGAGGAGAGTGCTTCGATCTCGGTGGTCAACAACCGGAGCGCGCGGCTTCGCTGAAACGCCAAGACCTCTTGTGTTGTCTCCGGTTTCACGTTGGGGTTGCCGTCCCGATCGCCGCCGACCCAGGAACCGAAGCGGATCGGAATGTCGGCGCCAAGGCTCCCGCCGATCGAGCGCAGCACCATGTCGACATCGTCGAACAACTCGCTTACGCCGTCGGTGACGATCTCACTGAGGAAGTACAGGATCGATCGGGCCTCGTCGACCGGATCGGGTTGGGATCTACGAAGTTCGTCGGTCTGCCAAATTGCGTCGATCAACTCGTCGATCCGCCGGTCGATCCGGCGCCTGTCGGCGGCCGTGGAGGCGGTGTCGCCCCGACGTTCGATCAGGTCCGCGATCTCTGCGAGCTTGTCGAGGATCGATCGCCGGCTGGCCTCGGTGGGATGCGCCGTGAAAACTGGCCTCAGGTCCAACGTCATCGCGGCCTTCGCGATTTCGCTGTCGGAGACCCCGGCTGCCTGAAGCTTGGCGACCGTCTCGCCGAACTCGTTGCCGCCCGACAGGGATGCGGAGTTCAGATCCTCGACCCGGTGAACCTGCTCAGCAGTGTTGGCGAGGTGGAAGTAGACGGTGAAGGCGCGCACGAGGTGGATCGCTTGTTCGACGTCCACGTCGGCGAACAGTTCACCGAGTGCGACCCCACTGTCGGCATCCCTGCGGAGTTCTCGTGAGATAGCGCGGACGTGTTCGACGCGGTCGAGAAGCACTTGGCCGTGTTGTCGCACCAACGCGTCGCCGAGTTGGGTGCCCAGCCTGCGGATGTCACTTCGCAATGCCGCGTCCAGTTCGTCCAGACGGGGGTCGCTCACCGCGTGAGGTTACCCCGGGTGCTGGTCGGTCTCTGTGAGGATTCCTCGGGCGACGAACGCCTTCACCAGATTGTCGGCCAGGAAGACGTGGGCGGAGTCGTTGGGATGGAAGTTGTCCTCGGCCCACATGCCATCACCTGTTGGCCAGTCCCAGGCTTCATAGAGGTGCACGCTCCCTATTGCGGCCGCTCCTTGGAACACCTGGTTCGCCCCGATGCGTCGTCGATCGGTGCGGGCCTCGGACAATCGGCTCAGGACGGTGCCGGGCGGCAGTGCGTCGACCATCCTTCGGGCATCGTCCACGATCGCAGGGGTGTTTCGTCGCCATATGACGTCGTTGCTGCCTATGACCGCGGACACCGCGGTTGGAGCCAGGTTGAACGCCTCCAGCACGGGGAGCTGCTTTCGTTCGACATCGGCGAACCGAGCGCCGCTCATGGACAGGTTGATGAGGCGCCACGGCTGTCCCGTCTTTGCGCGGAGATCGTCCAACACCTGGAAGGGGAAGCTCCTGTCCGGAGCGCTTGCTCCGATTCCCTGAGTCACCGAGTCACCGAGTGCCACCCAAAGAGGCCCCTGCTGTTCGAGCGACCGCGCGTTGTACTCGTCCCAGAACTGCGCGAACGGCTCGACGGTTGCGTCGATTGTGGCGACTCCTTCGTGAAACCTGGCCATGACCCGCGTGAGGTTGACCTTGCGGCGGCGACGGCGGAGCGGGGGGAGTCGATTCGTCATCAGAGCTTCGGCCAGTGTGGCAGCAGAATCACGGGTTGAAGCAAGCTTCGTCCGGGTGCCTCATTGAACAACGTCGTTGGTGGGTTTCATCCGAGCTGTTGGCTCGCAGCGTCATCGGACCAGCGCCCGGCGTATGGCATCCGACCGCTGTCGCCTGGGAGCAATCGGGGAGCAGCCGAGGCACACTCGGGGGTCATGGCTAGGTACCTCACCAGACTCCGGACCAAGATGCGACCTGAGGAGGTCTTCGACCTGCTCGCGGACATGGGCAACGCGGCTTCATGGGATCCGGGCGTCCTCGCCGTGAAGCAGGTGTCCGGCGATGGGGGTGGGCCCGATGGAGCGTGGGACGTCACCGTGAAGGCGCCACGGGGCTCGACCATCTTTCGGTATGAGACCCTCGAGTACCAGCGGCCAAGGCGAGTTTTGCTGAGGTCTGACACTCGGTGGTTCTCGTCGGTCGACGAGGTCGTGGTCACGACGGCTGGGGACGAGACCGAGCTTCTGTACGACGCTGAATTGACCTTCGGAAACGTGGGGTTTGTGTCGCGATTGGCCAACCCGATTCTGCAGCGGGTGTTCGATCGGGTGGGTGAAGAAGCCATGAGAGGGCTAAGGGCGGCCGTGGACGGCCGCGAGGTGCAACAGTCGTGACCGTTGACTGCGTGGTGGATACGACGCTGGAAACCTTGGTTGTACCCAGCTTCACCCGGGTCGGCTACGACGTCAGGGGTCGGATCCATGACTGGGCTGCGGTGGAACGCGGGCCCCTCGAGTCGGCGAACATTGTCGTGACGGGCGCCACCTCCGGACTGGGACTCGCCACGGTCGAGGCCTTCAGCGATCTGGGCGCTCGTGTGTTCATGCTCGGACGAGATGAATCCAAGACCTCCCGGGTCCGGGACCAGCTGATGAGCCAGAACCCGGCTCGGGAGTTGGAGATGCTCGTCGCTGACATGGGGAATCTCGATGAAGTGGCCGCGGCATGTGCTCAGGTCGAGGAACAGACAGACCGACTGAGCGTCCTTGTGCACAACGCCGGCGCGCTGTCCAGCGAACGAACGATGAACGCGGCCGGGATCGAGTCGACGGTCGCGTCACAGGTTCTCGGTCCACACCTGATGACCACGCGGCTTGTGGCGCTCCTTGGCAACGCCGGGCCCGGCCTGGTGCTGACCATGGCTTCGGGCGGCATGTACGTCGCGCCGCTCAGCGTCTCTAACCTGCAGATGGATCCCAACAACTACAAGGGGTCGATGCAGTACGCCTTGGCGAAGCGGGCACAGGTCACCTTGACCGAGATGTGGGCCGAACGGGTGGCAGCGGAGCAGGTCATGTTCCATTCGCTGCACCCTGGGTGGGTCGATACACCAGGTGTGAGGCATTCCTTGCCGCTGTTCGCGACGGCGATCCGACCATTGTTGAGGACGCCGGATCAAGGCATCGACACCCTTGTCTGGCTGGCGGCTGCGGACCGAAACAGTGACCTGGGGAATGGTTGCTTCTGGTTCGATCGGGCACCGCGGCCGATTCACCGGCTGGGGCGGACTCGCCGTTCTGATACGCCCGAGCGCCGTGGGCGTTTGCTCGACTGGGTCAACGACGCTGCAGGTACGACAAGCTTGTGGTCCGATCTAGGCTGATCCCGTGGTGCTTCGAATCTTCCTGATCGTCTGGGGTCTGGTCATCCTGGCCTGGCTCCTGTGGAGCAGCGTTGGAAGGTGGAACCAGGGTCGGGGCAAGTGACCTGATTACCCCCTCCCCCCGCTAGCCCAGCTTGGTCTCACAATCGCAGCCTCGGCCCTTCAGGCCGCTGGCTGCTCCTAGCGCCTGGGGTGTCCCCGAATCGGGAGCTGGGAGAGTCACGTTCGTGTCCTTGGGAGCGTTCTGCCAGCGTGAAGTGAGCGCGGGTGCGCGCTTTACGCTGGCAGAACACTTGATGGGTCGGGTGGCCCAGGCTGGCTGATCACGGCGCCACTCGCGCCGATGGGGCTTTGTGGTCTGGTTGATTCTTCTGGTCGCGGTGGTCGTGTTGGCTTGTATTCCGCTGATCCGGGTCGACCGAGCCTGCGTTCCTCGCATCATCGACGGCTACGACGCATCGGCGGGCCTCACCGCCTTCGATCCTCAACGCCGAGAACTGCTCGAATCTCGCTCCTTCGAGGATCAAGGTGCCCACGTGATCTCGATAGGCGATGCAGCCGCTGTCCTTCACCTCTATCAACGCGCTGACGGCACGGTGGTAACCGGTCTCTGCGGCGCGAACGGAGAACACCCTGCTCACTACACGACCACGCTCTTGGCCGAGGGCGGAGGCTGGCTGGAGACCAGGCGGACCGACCGAACACCCGGCCCTCGACAGGAACTCGTCCAGGTGGTCCCGAGGGCCTCGCTGAGTGACTTGTTGGACCGTCACGATCGGGCGCTCGACGCCGTGCGAGGCCATGGCGTCGCGCCAGTCAGATCGCTTAACGGCTTGGACATACATGAATACCTGGGGCGGGCGACTCGTCGCAGCATCAGGCGCAACCCTGTCCGCTGGTGGATCGCCCTGCTGGGCAAACGACTGCGCCCAGACCAGGCACGCGACGTGGCGGAGATGCCCCGGCTAGAACAGCGCCTCAGCCGTATGCGGCTCGCGTAGTTCAGTCGTCGGAGGCCGGGCTCACAGCGAGCCGCAGGTCTTCACGAATGTCGTCGAGTTCGTCGGTGGTGGCCACGGCTTCCAAACGCAGGCGAATCGCGGCGAGCTCGCGGCTCAGGAATTCGGTGTCGGAAAGAATGCGGTCGTTCACCTTGCGATCGCGTTCCGCCAGCGCTCGTTCTCGGGTGTCCTGACGATTCTGGGCCAGGAGAATCAGGGGCGCGGCGTATGCGGCCTGTGTCGAGAAGACCAGGTTCAACAAGATGAACGGATACGGGTCCCATTCGAGGGCGAACACGGTTGCGTTGATCGTGATCCACAGCACCACGATGACGGTTTGGATCGCGAGGTAGCGGCCGGTGCCCATGAAGCGGGCGACCCGTTCGGACCATCTCCCTATGGCGTCGGCATCGTAGGTCGGGACCACGGATGCGCCGACGCGGCCTGGCTGATCGAGTTGCTCCTCCCGGACCTTCATTGTGTTGATCCTTCGACGAGACGGACGAGGACGTCGTCGACGGTGACCACCCCGACCAACCTGCGTGCATTGTCGAGGACCGCGACCGCGAGAAGGTCGTACCGGGCCAACAGTTTTGCGACGTCGGACTCAGCGGCTGATGTGGTGATGGTCGGTACGTCGACGTCCAGGCAGTCGCCGACCTGGTGTGTCGGTGGCTCCTTCAGCAACCGGGGCAGGGTGACACTTCCGAGGTACTGGCCAGTGGGCGTCTGCAATGGTGGCTCGGCAACGAACGCCCTGACGGTCAAGGCCGGCGTCAGATCGGTGTCACGTAGTCGGGCGATCGCCTCGGCGACCGGGGTAGTCGGCGACACGATGACTGCTTCGGGGGTCATGATCCCGCCAGCGGTGTCCTCGTTGTAACTCAGAAGTGAACGGAGGCGCGCCACCTCGTCTTCGGGCATCTGCGCCAGCAGTGCCTCACGGTCGGCAACGGGCAGCTCCTTCAGCAGGTCGATCTCGTCGTCGGTTTCCATCTCTTCGAGTACCGCAACCGCATCTTCGGTCTCGAGTTGTCCGATGATCTCGACTTGTTCGTCCTCTGGTAGTTCCTCGAGGACATCAGCGAGACGGCTTGTTTCCAGGGCGCCTGCCAGCTCGGTGCGGCGCTCCTCGGACAGTGCGCTGATGG
>JBPCTU010000421.1:0-9285 GCA_051011515.1 Acidimicrobiales bacterium | reverse complement strand
GTGCATCGGCATCGAACCGCCGCCGTGGGAGATACAAACATCCAGATCTGGGTGACGGCGCCCCACCCCACCAAAAACCAACATCGCGACGGTGATCATCTCTTCGACCGAGAACTCGACCACGAGGTCGAGGCTGAACCGCCTGTACCGCTCGTCCTGGATGGGCCCATCGAGTCCGGAGGTCGCCGGATGGAAGAAAAGCGGCGCGTCCAGGTCTACGAAGGCCTGATACAAGGGGTCGAGGCTCTCGTCGTCGAGGTGGGTTCCAAAATTCGTTCCCACGTATGCGCCGAGGTGGCCGAGCTCGTTCACGCTTCGCTGGAGCTCCTCGATCGCCGCATCCACGTCCTGCATCGGAAGCGACGCCAGGCCGACGAACCGGTCGGGGTGAGCCCTGCAGATCTCGGCCAGCTCATCGTTGTGGGTTCGGCAGTAGTTGATCGCGTCAGCGGCGGGAATGAAGTGCAGGTACGTGAGCGGGTTTGGTGACAACGCCTGGACTCGTATGCCTTGTTCGTCCATAGCGTCCAGCCGCATACCGACCTGCATGAACAGCGATTCGCGGTACGGCACACCATCCAGGCGGAAGTCACCGACCCGGAACCACGTGGTGCCATCCTCGTACGCACCCAACTCGGGCCCGCAAACGGGTCCGGCTGCCCCCATCGTGCTCTCGAGCACGATGTGCCCGTGAACGTCAATCAGTCCATCCATCGCTTGTCTCCTACCTGCGAGGCCCCCGCTTCGACCGACCGGACACTAGTCGGCTTCGAACCGCTCCAGCGCCGCCGCAAGCCTCGATCGGTACTCCCGAGCACGCGCAACCTTCAGGTCCTCGTATCCCCGCACACTGTCGGGGAGCTCGGCCAGGTCGACGGCGGCGGCCAGATTGTCCGCCGAGAGGTTCGCCAGAACCGTCCGAATTGCCTGCCGGTACTCCGGGGCGAGCTCCCGCTCGAGCACCCGCACCGATGCTCTCCCGAAGGGATCGAACGCCGTACCGCGTAGCCGCTTTCCCCGCGCGAGGACTCGTACCGCGGGGGTCGCCCACTCACCGACGGTTATCTTGCTGCGCATCCCCAGCGCTCGGAGCATTGGCGGGTGCAAACGCCACGCCAGACTCGCCCCCGAGCCCGCCATATCCTCGGCAGCGAGGTCCTCGGCCGCTTGGCGCCCGCCGGGGTCAAGCATCAAACGAGCCACCTCGTACTCGTCCTTGTAGGCAGTCAACTTGTGAAGGTTGACGGCCACCGCACGAGTGAGTTCGGACGAGCCGGGAGCCACAACCCGCTCGGCCTCACCAACCACGTGGACGAACTCGACGAAACCCTGCGCACATGCGTCGTCCTGAAACGCCACCAGGTCGAGCCGGAGTCGTTCCACAAGGTCTGGAGTGCTCTCGGTCGCTCCAGCGGTCGACTGAGCGATTGATTCGGGGGAACAGATTGCCCGCCGACCCCACCAGAACGCAGCGAGATTGTTCTCGACATCGACATCGTTCAGGCGCAACGCCTGCTCGATGCTGGCAGGCGTGATCGGAATACACCCAGCCTGCACCGCCATCCCGACAACGAAGACGTTGGCGTAGATCGCATGACCGAGGAACCGATTCGTCAACGCTGCGGCGTCGGCCCAGTACTGGTGGTCGGGCCGAGATGCCGCTTGTATCCGTTCGGCCAACTCATCGCCACCCGGGGTGTCGATGTCCGGTCGGCTGATCATCGACCCTGTCGGCATCAAGGATGTAGATCCAACAACCGTCGTGCGGCGGGGATCGGCAGCGGACAACCCGCGAGGCGAAGCGGCGACCAACTGGTCCAATGCCAACAACAGGTCGGCCTGACCGTCACCGACTCGATTGGACTCCATCGAGCCGATGCGTTGCAGCCTGACGTCGCTGACGACCGGCCCTGCCTTCTGTGACAACCCGGTTTGGTCGAGGCCTGCTACCTCGTATCCGTCGAACATCGCCGCAGTGCCCAGCGTCTGAGCCACGGTCACAACGCCGGTGCCGCCGATCCCTGTGATGTGCACCGCGAAGTCGTCGTCGGGCACCACGAGCAGGGGGTCCGGGAGTGGATCCAGATCCCGTTGCCGGGCGCGACCGGCCGCTCGCGGCTCGCGCTGGGTGACGGTCATGAACGACGGGCAGTCACCCTCCAGACATGAGAGGTCGATGTTGCAGCTCGACTGATCGATGGTCGTTTTCCGGCCCCACTCGGTGTCGAACGGCTGAACCGACAGGCAGTTGCTCTTCTCCCCACAGTCGCCACACCCCTCACAGATTCGATGGTTGATCACGACTCGAGTCTTGGGCGTCGCTTTGCGACCCCGCTTGCGTTCGCGCCGCAGCTCGGCCGCGCAATCCTGGTCGTGGATCATCACGGTCACACCGTCGAGGGCGGCCAGGACTTCTTGGGCCTCGAGCACCCGGGAACGGTCCCAGACCTCCACGTCGCCGGGCAGATCCACCCCTCGGTAACGGGCCACCTCGTCGGTTGTGATGAGAACACGCTCGACCCCGACAGCCTTCAGCTGCGCGGCCAGGTCCGGAACCGACCTCTGACCTTGGGCGCTCTGACCACCGGTCATTGCGAGCGCGCCGTTGTAGAGGATCTTGAAGGTCATCGACACGCCAGCCGCGACAGCTGCCTGGATCGCCAGTTGACCACTGTGGAAGTAGGTGCCGTCACCCACGTTGTGGATGAAGTGCCGGCGGCCGAGGAAGTCGGCCATTCCGAGCCATTGTGCGCCTTCATTCCCCATCGCGGTGATGCCGATGATGTCGCCGACCCGCTCCTCATCCAACAGCAACACCATTGTGTGGCACCCGATGCCCGACCCGACGAGAGACCCCTCGGGCACCACGGTGCTGGAGTTGTGTGGGCAGCCCGAACAGAAGAAGGGCGTCCTCTCCAGCGACAACGGGATGAGGTTCTTCTCGCGCACCGGTTCCTCGGGTTCGAGCTGCGCTGGGACCCGCCGCTCCAAACGTCGTCGCAGGGCCGGCGCGATCGCGTCTGCCAGGAGGGTTCCGTGCCCGGGCAAGAGTGGCCGTTCTTGTTCGTCTTGTTTTCCGACGATCACCGGTGCATCGGCCATTCCGTAAAGAGCAGCTTTCAAGCGATCTTCGACGTTCGGATCCTTGTCTTCCACGACGAGAATCTCTTCGAGCCCGTCGGCGAACCGCCGCAGTAGATCCCGGTCCAACGGACACGTCATCCGGAGATGCAGCAATCGGACCCCGGCGCCACGGACCGCGTCGTCGTCATCGAGACCAAGTTTGCGAAGAGCCTGCCTGGTCTCGCGATAGGTGCTTCCAGGCGCAACCACGCCGATCCAGGCATCAGGAGGATCGACGGTCACCTGGTTCAGGTGGTTCTCGGCGCCATAGATCCGAGCCAGGGCGTCCCGGACTTCGAAGATTTCTCGTTCGGCCTCGACACCCTCGGCCGCGAGAAGCCTGGAGTTGGGACGCGAGCCGTAGGGCTCGCCGTTGATGGTTGGCACGACCGGCACGACCCGATCGGTCTCCAAGTCAACGGTGCCGGTCCCGTCGGCAACATCTGAGACCACCTTGACACCAACCCACAACCCAGTTGCCCTCGACATGGCGATCGCATGCCGGCCCAGATCGAGGATCTCCGACGGGTTGGACGGGAACAGAACTGGAAGGTGCATGTCGGCCAATACGCCGGCTCGAGACGACGGGATCGTCGAACTCTTCGCAGCCGGATCGTCTCCGACGAACGCCACAGCCCCACCGAGTCGGTCGGTTCCGGCCGCCATGGCGATACGGATTGCGTCGCTTGCCCGATCCAAGCCCGGCGCCTTCCCATACCAGATGCCGACCACGCCATCGACGAGGCAATCTGGTTGTGCGGTCACGAGCTGCGAACCCATCACCGCGGTGGCCGCGTACTCCTCGTTCAGCGCCGGAGTGTGCACGATCGAAACATCGAGAGCTTGAGCGATGGCCACCTCGATGGCGGAATCGAAACCTCCCAGCGGAGAACCCGGGTAACCCGACACGAACGCCGACGTGTTGTGGCCCTGTCGTTGGTCGACCCGCAGCTGGTCGACCGGCACGCGGGCAAGCGCGTGAAGCCCGCTCATGAAAACTTTGCCGTCGTCAAGCTCGTAGCGGTCGGTCAAGCGGTATGACTCGCTCAGGGTCATCTTTCAACCCTTTCACATTCACTGAGGCATGTAGATTCCAGAGCATGCCCGATACCACCGAAATCCCGTCCGAGTTCCCGTTCGAGTCGCACTACATCGACGTTCACGGCTCACCCATGCACTACATCGACGTAGGCGAAGGCGACCCCGTCCTCTTCCTACATGGCAACCCGACGTCGTCTTACCTGTGGCGCAACATCATCCCTCACCTGTCGGGTCAGGCTCGCTGTATCGCGCCAGACCTGATCGGGATGGGGAAGTCCGCGCACCCGGACATTCCATACCGATATGACGACCACTACCGTTATGTCTCCGGGTTCATCGACGCCATGGACATCGGTTCCAACCTGACATTGGTGATCCACGACTGGGGATCGGGCCTCGGGTTCCGTTGGGCACACGAACACGAGGACCAGGTGAAGGCCATCTGCTTCATGGAGGCGGTGGTTTCCCCCATCGAATGGGACGACATGCCTTCGGACTTCAGGATGGCGTTCCGCATGATGCGAACACCTGGTGTTGGCTGGGTACTGATAAGCGTCGGGAACATGTTCGTGAAGAAGATGTTGCCCGACGCCACCCACGGCGAGCTGAGCGATGGTGCCAAGGAGTACTACGCCTCTGCTTTCCCCACCATCTCCAGCCGGAAAGCGGTGCGGCAGTGGCCCTGCGAGGTTCCGATAAGCGGTAAACCCGCCGACAACGTGGCGGTCATCTCCGCGTACAACCAGTGGTTGACCGAAACAGACACGCCGATGCTCCTTTGTTATGGCGAGCCGGGAGGGTTGATAGACGCTGACGCGCTGGCCTGGTGCCGCGAGAACATCTCGAACCTCGAGACCGTCGACGTTGGCGAGACCATTCACTTCGTCCAGGAGGACAACCCCGAGGGCATCGGGTCTGCGCTCTCGGAGTGGTACGCCGATCTATAGCTATTGGCCGGTCCAGTAGGGCTCGCGCAGTTCCCGGCGGTGGAGTTTGCCGTTGCTGAAGCGCGGCATGTCGTCGACGAAGTCGATCGATCCCGGAACCTTGTACCTGGCTATCCGATCGCTGAGCCAGGCCTGCATGTCGGCCTCCAACTCCGGAGTGCCTTCGTAGCCGTCGCGTAACTTCACCGCCGCCTTGACAGCGTGTCCCCATTCCGAGTCGGGGACCGCGAAGACACCTACGTCATCGACCGCTGGGTGGACAATCAGGTGGGTCTCGACCTCGGCGGGATAGATGTTGACGCCACCCGAGATGATGAGGTCCACACGTCGGTCGGCCAGGTACAGATAGCCGTCATCGTCGAGCCAACCCAGGTCACCGAGTGTGAACTGCCCTGGTCGCCGGTGTGCCGCCGCGGTCTTCTCGGCATCGTCGACATAGCTGATGTCGAGGCCGGCATCGTTGGAGATGAAGATGTGGCCGACCTCACCATTGGGCACCGGCTCGTCGTCGTCTCCGATGATCTCGATGTGCATATGGGGTATGGGTCGGCCAACCGAACCCGGTCGCTCCAGCCATTCCTCAGAGCCGATCTGGGTGACCACCCCGACCTCGGACGCTCCGTAGCCGTCGGTCACAACGGGCCCGAACCAGTCGATGACCCCCCGTTTGACGTCGGGCGGCATCATCGCCGCGATGTGAAAGATCCGTTGCATCGATGAGACGTCGTAGGCACCCCTGGTCTCCTCGGGCAGCCGTAGCAGGCGTACGAGATGAATCGGTACACAGATCGTGTCGGTGATCTGGTGTTCGTCGATCAGAGCGAGGGCTTGCTCGGCATCGAAGCGCGACATGATGTGCAGCCGACCTCCGACCATCACCGTCCTGATGGCCTGGGTCAGCGGCCCAGCGTGATAGAGCGGCCCGACTGTGAGGTGAACGGTCGCAGGGCCAACTCCCTTGGTGACGGCGTCTACGGCGAACTCGGTGGCGGTGGTACTGGACCGGAGCTGTGACATCTGTGTGCCTTTGGGCCGGCCGGTCGTCCCCGAGGTGAAATAGAGCGGCGACGAGAACCCCCGTTCGGGTTGTTCGTCTGCCGAGTAGCCGTCGGCCAGGTCGCTCAATCGGTCGCCCATCGCCAGGACACGATCGACCCCGGCGCTGCGGGCGGCCTCGCTCCCGGTTGCCTCGTGTTCGCTGTCGACGAAGATCCCGACGCACCTCGAATTCTCCAGGATGTACGCCACCTCGGACTGGGACAGGTGCCAGCTGATGGGCACCGGGTCGACTCCCATCAACGCAGTTGCCACGGTCGCGACCATGTAGTCGGCGCTGTTCAGAGCCAGGATTCCGCAACGGTCGCCGGACGACACACCGACGCCGTCCAGCAGCGCCATGGTGCGGTTCACGAGTGTGTTGAAGTCGGCTCTCGACAGAACTTGGCTGCCGTCGGACACGAGCAGGGCATCGGGATCCTCGAGCGAAAGTTCGCTCAAGACACTCGCCACGTCACTCGGCCTTGAAGTTCGGCGGCCGCTTCTCGACGAACGCGAGCGGCCCCTCCTTGGCGTCGCTGCTGCGCAACACCTGGGCGCTGATCGCGTCTTCGTACGCGAGGCCCTGATCGAGTGACATGTCCTGGCCGCGCAGCATCGCTTCTTTGGCAGCCCACACTGCGAGAGGCCCCCTGGAAAGGATGGTCTCGGCGATACCTCTTGCCGTGGTCAGGAGGTCGTCCCCGGCGACGACATGGCTGATGAGACCGATCGACTGGGCCTGCTCGGCCGAGATCGGCTCACCGGTGAGGATCATGTAGTTGGCCCACGCACGCGGTATCGACCGCGGCAGGCGTTGGGTGCCTCCACCGGTGGGGACAAGAGACCACTGCACTTCGGTCAACCCGAGCTTGGCGCTGTCGGCGGCGACGAGGATGTCGCACACCAGTGCCAGCTCGAGACCGCCGGCGACGGCGTAGCCGTTGATGGCAGCGATCACCGGCTTGTAGATCGGGAAACGTTTGGTGATCGACGCGAAGCCGGGGCCATGGGATCCGGGCCGCGCTCCCCCGCCTGCTCCGGCACCACCGCGGGTCATTGCCTCGAGATCGTTACCCGTGCAGAATGCTCGACCGTTGCCGGTCAGGATCGCGACCCACTGTCCCTTGTCGTTCTCGAACTCAGCGAAGGCTTCGCCGAGCTGGCGGGCCATGTCGCCATCGATTGCGTTGAGTCGTTCGGGACGATTGAGGGTGATAGTGGTGAGATGTCCCTCGCGTTTCACGATGACCGTGGGCTCGCTCACGGTCCCGCCTCGAACGCGATACGAGCACGAGCGAGTGAGCCCCAGTGGCTACAGACCGCTGCCAATTCGAGAATCTCGGCATCGTCGAGCTGGCTCTGGAGCCCCTCGAACACCGAGGAGCTGATGCCGTGGCCCGCCTCGTACATCATGGCGAAGCGGAACGCTATCTTGGTGCGTTCGTCGAAGGCCGGGTCGGTCCAGTCTTCGCTCGAGATGGCTTCGATCATCTCGTCGCTCAACCCTGCATCGCGGGCTCGGTCGAGCCTTGCCTCGGTTTCAGCTGGTGATCGTCGTACTGCCGCCAGGACGCCGATTTCTCGGAGCAGCGGATCGAGGGGCCCGTCGTCTAGCAGCACCTCGTTCTGCTCGCGCAGTGCGCGGATTTCGGATCGTTCGGAGCTGATATCGACGCGACTCACTGGGTGGCTCACTGCGTGGTCGCCGATCGCGCCTTGGCCGCCAGCTCGAGACCCTTGGTGAGTGAGGTCTCCATGTCGGGCGCCTCTATGCCCAGGCTCGCCAGCATCTGAGTGACCTCGTGGTGATAAGCCTCGCGCAGTTCCGGATTCTTGTGCTGCTTCAGTCCGTAGCTTCGCCACTGCTTGTTGTTGCGGGAATCGTCGGAGCCGAACGCGGCCATGAAGTACGGGTACCAGTAGTCGGTGATCCTGTCCTGAACCAGCTTTCTCGCCTCTTCTCCCCCGGCCTCCAAGTACGCACGCAGGTGCAGGTAGGCCATGTTGGAGTGGCCTCGTTCGTCTTTCACCACCTTGAGAGCGACTCGGGCAAGCGGCGCATAAGAGGACTGGACCCACTCGAAACCCTGGTAGACGCCGAAGCGGTCAGACAGGCAGTTGTTGATGCACCGGTCGAACCACTGCGGCTCCATCTTCATCGCCTCATAAGCACGGAACACCTCGCGTTCGTGTTCGAAGATACGAACAGGAAGCTCGGGGTCGAACTCCTGGTAGATGGCGTAAAACTGGTAGGTGTGTTTCAGCTCTTCGTTACTGAAATTGTGCAACCGGAGTCGGGTGGCCGCGTCCGGCGCCGCCTCGAGCGAGAACTTGTCGATGGCTGCGTACATCGGGACCAGCCCCTTGGCCTCTTCACCGAAGTACGGCATCATGCATTCGCCGTGGGCGAACATCAGCTTCTCGAGCCAGAACACGTACTCCTCTGACATGTCCGAGCCGGCTTCGAACTCGTAGGGAAAAGCCTCGACTTCGACGTCGTCTTGTTGCATGCGGTTCATGTCGGCCTGCTCCACCAACGCGCCGGCTTCGCGGGCACGCTCGGCAGATTCGGAATCGCCGGCCGCCGGAGTGCCCATGTTCTGGAGGAACATGTCCGGGATTCCGGCCATGTACTGCTGGCGAGCCTTGGGCAGCGGGCCATATGGCTCCGAGAAGTGCCTCTCCATCGACCAGATGAAGTCCCACTTCCGCGCACCACGTTTGTCCAGGTACGGCTCGATCGCGTCGGCAAGGTCGTACAGGTCGACGTTTTCGTCCCACAGGCCCACCGGTACATCGTCGATGGCGTCGAGCATCTCGGGGATGACATCGGGCGCCGGAAAACAGACAACCTGGACGATCCTCTTGTCGATGGGAAAACTCTGATCGGATGACATCAAGCGCCTTTCTCTGGAGTCGAGTGGTTGGGTGACAGCCCGGCCAACATGCTCTCGACCACGATTTCCAAAACTGCCGCTTCGTCGGTCTCTGAAAGATTCGAACCCGTGAGGTAGGCCTGGGTGAGGCCGTGGATCGCAGACCGGAATGCGATTGCTGTGAGCCAGGGGTCCCCGAGCTGCATCTCGCCACACGCCATGGCATCGAACACCGAACGAGCCGCGGCGGCAAACGCCTG
>JBPCTU010000420.1:0-7581 GCA_051011515.1 Acidimicrobiales bacterium | reverse complement strand
CGCTGCCGACTCGCCCTCGCGATGGCACTGTGACTGCGAGCTGCCAGTGGTCGAAGACAAGAGGCGATCGATTCCGTCGACAGCACCCTCGCGGTCGTGGAGGCGGCAGAGGTGCCCAGCAGCCTCATCATGGCGCTCCTCGGCAAAGGCCGAGTGTACGAGGAAGTCGATCTTGGCATCGCCATCGACGCGAACGCAGGGGCCGTGGCGGTGGCATCGTCGAACGGCGTTCGCTTCCTGGAGTCAGTCGCCCGACGCGATCTCGCCGCCTTGTACGCACGGCAGTCGACCGACCCAGCGGTGACCGGGGAAATCTTCGGCGAACTCATTGCTACCTACCACGCGGCCGGTGACCGACAGAACCTTCGGGTCACGCTGGGCTACGTGATCACACTGCTCAACGCATTGGGACGACACGACGCGGTCCTCGCCCTCCACGCCGCCCTGAGCCAAGAAGACTTGCCAATGAGCTTCACCGAAGCCGAGGAAGAGCGACTCACTGCAGCGGTCACGGCCGCCAGCGAGTCTGCCGATGCCGCCACCCAGAGCCGCTCTCTCGGCCGTCGTATGACAATGAGCGATGCGGTCACGTACGCCAACAGCCAACTCGACGACCTCCTCTCGGACCAGAACTGAGCGCCGCGCCTCGGTCGACCGTGGGCACTGTCCCGACGCCAGCTGTCGAAAGGCCCGAACCAGCGAAGCGCACGTGCGCTCTTCGTTACCTGTCACGGACTAGCGATGAGTGTCCCCAATCACCCGAAGACACACAGGTGATGGGATCCGCTTGTGGCGGCGGTTCGGCGCGAATCCACAGCGATTCATTTTGAGCACAGCGCTCGCAGCCGGCTCGCCTAGTGCTTGTGTTCCACGGGTTGAGCACAGCGCTCAATGCTGAACTTCTCGTAATGAATAGGTCGGGAGTTCAATTCTCCCCTCGGGCTCTGATCGTGTGGCGACGGTGAGCACAGCGCCGACCTACCACCCAAAAAGGCACATCTGGCATGCCCAGATTGCGGCTCTCGATTCATCTTGTGTCGTTATCTCTTGTAGCCGTGGCTGCGCCGTCGGGGTCAGGCTCGTCAACCCTGCTGCCCCTCCCGGGTCACGGCCCGGGCTCTGGGATTGAGATGTTTGGGGCCAGGGACCAGGTGAGGCCGTCGGGGGAGGTCCACACCGTGTCTTCGTCATCGCGTGACCCCACTGCGAGGAGGCCCGGGCCTCCAGCCGCCAGATCCGCCATGTATTCGCCCATCTCGGCCGCGTTGGCGTGCGTGACCCGCGACCATTCAACGCCGTCGATGGAGGTCCACACCCGTGAAACCCAATCCCCGCCATGGCCGACTGCGATGAGCCCGGGTCCCCCAGCCGTGACGCTCAGCATGGCTGAGTCTCTAGCGAAAGCTTCTTCTTCGTCCCAGGGGACACGCGTCCAGCTGAGACCGTCGACTGAGGTCCACACAACTGCGTCCCCGTCATTGACGTCGCCCGCATTGAGAGGATCTCCCTCACCGAAGTCATCGGACCAGCCGACTGCTACCAGGCCCGGCCCTCCGGCCGTAACGCTGCTCATTTGGTAGACGCGCCGCGGCCCACCGAAGACCGCCTCGTCATGGGGGACGCGGGACCAGGTCAGCCCGTCGACAGAGGTCCACACCACCGCATTGCCATCTACACAAACAGTGTCCGGCTCCGGATTTCCTACCTCGTCGACACGTGGTGAGCCTCCCTCATCAAGAACTTCTTGTTCGGTGCACACGTATTGGGAGCCGACCGCCACAAGTCCTGGGCCTCCGACGGCCACGGCTGCCATTCCTGACTCACCGTCTCCGCCAAACACAGCCTCGTCGTGGGCCACCCGCGACCAAGCGAGCCCGTCGACAGAGGTCCACACCGCCGCGTTGCCATCGCGCCCACCGACGGCAACGAAACCGGGGCCCGCGGCGACCACGCCCAACAGTCCGGTCCCACTCTCGTAGGAGACCAGCGACCACAACGACGAGTCGTCGTCCACCGCCTCGGCGACCGGCGCAGCCGGTGCAACAGCCTCCCCAACGCTCGGCGAAGAAACAGCATCGGTGACCACGTTGCCGCTGTCTCGGTCAGCCACAACAATGCCCACTACCAACAGAACCAAGGCCGCGATGCCCAAGGCGACGACCATGGTCCGGCGCCTTATGGCGGCGACGGTCCTCATCGTCGTGCTCACCCATAACCTGGCCTACGGCGTCGCGGCGGGTGTCGTTCTGTCGGCTGTCTTCTTCGCTCGCCACGTGTCCGAGCTGGTCAAGGTCACGAGTGTGGTCGACCCCGACAACGTCGAACGGCTCTATGCGGTCACAGGTGAGTTGTTCTTCGCCTCGACGAATGGCCTGGTCCACGCATTCGACTACGACGCCGTCAAGGTAAAGCGAGTCGAGATCGATCTGACTGACGCGCGGATCTGGGACACATCGGCGGTGGCGGCGCTTGACGCCGTGGTCGCCAGGTTCGCGGATCGCGACATCCAGGCCGAGCTCGTGGGCCTGAATCGCCACGCCGCCCACTTACATCGTGACACCTCCGGCAACGTCGCAGCCCACTGATCCACTCAGAAGTTGAACGAGAGGGAAACATATTGGCGATATGAGACTCTTGCGACCATCGATCAACTCGCTACTGCCCATCGTCGGCGCACTCGTGGTCGAAGAAGGCGGCCCGCTCTGCCACGCTGCGATCGTCGCCTGCAAGTTCGGGTGCAGCGCAGTCACCGGCGCCCAAGAAGCCACCACCCGAATCCCGCACGGCGCCACTGCAATCGCGTATGGCCCACTCAGCGCACTAGGGCCGGACATGTCTCGGATGGTGCGTCACGACCAAGACGAGGCTTGACCGAGCTGTGCACCCGAACTCGTCGAGCGCGCGAGAATGCGGGCTGTGATGAAGCGTTCGGACTCGTCGGTCACCAGCGACTTTGACCAACTCCAACAGAAGCTCGGCTCCGTCTACGCGATCAACACGCCCGAGTCGACCACGCCACATGTGATGGTGCTGATGTCGTCGTTCAGCCTCGGCGAGACCTTCCTCTCTCATTACCGCAGCCGGCTCCCGGCGTTGGAGCATCGGTTTCTGGTCGGGGTGCTCATGCTTCGCATGCCCGCCGCTCGGATGGTCTACCTGTGTTCGCAAGAGCCCGATCCTGCGGTCGTCGACCATTACCTGTCCCTACTTCCGGCATCGCTGAACGTACGTGAGCGACTTCTCTTGGTCGTAGTCGACGACGATTCCCCTCGGCCGATCGCGGCAAAGCTGCTCGATCGGCCCGACCTGCTTGACAGGATCGGCGAGTGGATCGGTGACGATCCTGCGTTCATCGAGCCCTGGAACGTCGCTGAGCCCGAGCGCCAACTCGCACTCGCGCTCGGACTGCCGATCAACGGCTCGGCACCGGATCTGTGGCCGTTGGGGTTCAAGAGCGCGGGGCGGAAGCTGTTCCGGGATGCCGGGGTTCCGATTCCGCCGGGCCGCGAGGATCTCACGACCGTCTCCAATGCGGTTGACGCGATCGAACAGCTTCGCAGCGCACAGCCCGGCGCTCCAGCGGTGATCCTGAAACACGATGATTCCGCGGCGGGCGACGGCAACGCAGTGATCCCCACCGACGATCTCGAGCCCCCCGGGACACGGGCCGCGCGGCGACGCCTGCGGAGTCGGGTGAACAGTCTCGAGCCGTGGTATCTCGACGAGCTGGAGAAGGGCTTCGTCGCGGAGAGCCGCATCGTGGGTGATCAGTTCTCGAGCCCGAGCGCCCAAGTTGAGATCCGGCCGGACGGCTCGGCCGTCGTGTTGTCCACCCACGAGCAGATCCTGGGCGACGACGGCCAGGTGTACCTCGGGTGCCGGTTCCCCGCGGATCCATCCTATGCGCCTGCGCTGGGCGCGCACGCGTTTGCTGCTGCCCGCGTGCTGGGGGAGCGTGGTGCTCGCGGTCGAGCCGGGATCGACTTCGTGACGGCTCGTTCGGGGAGCGAACCCTGGTCGACGTATGCGATCGAGATCAATCTTCGCAAGCCCGGCACGACGCACCCGTACTCAGTCCTTCGTCACCTCGCTCCCGGGCGCTATGACATGGACACCGGTCGTTACACCGACGACACGGGTACGTCGAAGTATTACGTGGCATCGGACAACCTCATGGACGAGAACTGGACCGGGATCCCCGAGGCCGACGTGCTCGCTGCGTTCGGACGGGCAGGTATCTCGTTCGACCCTCCGACGAGGACCGGCGTGGTCCCGCACATGCTGTCGTGCCTCGCTATCGACGGGCGCTTCGGCGTCACCGCAATCGCCGACTCGGCCGCACACGCCGACAACCTCCAAGAGGCAACCATCTTCGCGATGCACGACCTCGCCGCTACCTTCGGCTGAAGGTGCGCGCTGCGTCCAAACAGGTCAGCACCTGTGGCCCCGCAGGCATCCCCGATCGCCGGGTCGGCGACGCGATATCGCTTGGTCAGGTCCGGAGCATCGGGGTGGCGCGTCCTACACTTCGAGGTCGGAGGTGTGCCGATGTTCCGCCAAGTCGTGGTTTGCCGATGGGCTGAGGGTGTCATTGGAGAGCGAGTCATCGTTCAGCACGATTGGACTGCACCCAGCCCTTCGTAGTGCCCCTGAGCGGCGACCACCAGCATTACCTATGCCGGTTCGGTGATGTACTCGTGCCGGCAGATCGATGCACATCCACTACTCGTAGTGAATAGGTCAAGGGTTTGATTCTCCTCTCGGGCTCTCACCGGTGAACTGGTGATTCGCGTCCTAATGAGAAATCAATTGCATTAGCGGCACAGGTGTGGTCTCCTTAGTACATCATTTGTTGCATTAGTAGGAGAACCATGATGAACGCTACGACCACCTCCCGGTTCGAGACCGACCACCCGGGGCTCCCCAACCCGTATGACACCCCAACTTCGGCCGCCACCCGGTTCGCGATGGAGTTGGCGGCCTGGTCTGCCGGCCCGCTTGCCGTCTACAAGGCAACCGACAGTCTGGCCCTCGCCGGACTGAGCCTCTCCGTTCTGCTGGCCGTCCCCGCTTTGTTCAACGCTCCCGGCGACAAGCACAAGGACGGCCCCGTCGCCACCCCCGGTCCGGCCCGGCTGGCCATCGAGGTCGGCCTCTTTGCGGTCGCCGTAGGAGGCGCCGTCATGGTTTGGCCCACCCCGGTCGCCGCATGCATCGCCGCCACCGCGCTGGCTGCCCTCGTTTCCGGCGCCCCCCGCTCGCGGTGGCTCCTGCAGGGCGCACCAGCCACGACGCGCTAGCCCGAGAGTCAGGACCAACCCATGAAGCACGAACTGCACACCGAGATCACCATCGACGCATCGCCCGAAGTCGTCTGGGACATCCTCACCGACCTTGGCCGATACCCCGACTGGAACCCGTTCGTTGTCTCCTCCGAGGGTGCCGTCGAGGTCGGAGCCGAGCTGGTCAACCGCATGGTCGCCCCTGGAGGCCGGGCGATGACCATCAAACCCACGGTGACCGCCGTGGAGGATGGCCGCGTCTACGAGTGGCTGGGCCACCTCGGCATTCCCGGCGTGTTTGACGGCCGGCATCGGTTCGAGATCGAGCCGACCACCACCGGCACCCGGTTCAGGCAGATGGAATTCTTCACGGGGATTCTGGTCCGGCCGTTCCGAAAGATGATCGACGGCTCGACCCGAGATGGCTTCATCGCCTTCAACGACGCCATGAAGGCACGCGCAGAGGCAACATGACCTCGGTGAGCTCGGCCGATGAGACGCCGGCGCCCCGAAAGCGCCCCGGCGGCCGCACTGCACGGACCGGCGCGGCGGTGCTGGCCGCCACATTGGAGATCCTTGCCAACGACGGCTTTGCCGCCCTCACGGTCGATGCCGTTGCCGAGAGGGCAGGTGTGCATCGCACCACCGTCTACAGGAGGTGGGGGACCCGGGAACGCCTCGTTGTAGACGCCCTCGCATCCCAGGGAACCACTGAGATACCGATCCCGGACACCGGGACAATCCAAGGCGACACCGAGGCCATCGCAAGGATGGTGGCGGCCAACCTCGCCTCTCCCCTCGGACGCGCGCTGGCACAGGGCATGGTTGGCCACGGTGACGACGACGAGATCCGACGCGTCACCGAAGAATTTTGGCGAACGCGTTTCGAGCTCACCAGCGTCCTCGTACATCGCGCCGTCGAGCGTCGAGAACTCCCCGAAGGGACCGACTCCCGTCTCGTCGTTGAGCTCGTCGTCGCCACCGTCTGGTTCCGCTCGATTGTCACGCGCTCTGCCGTCGACGACGCCCTGATTGCCCAGATCACTGATGTCGTCATCAAAGGATTCGGCAACGAAGACCCCTAGCCATGGCTTAACCGACCTCCTGGCCACGGAGGGCTGTCTCACGAGCATGCGGGTCGTAGTCGTCCTCAGTGATCCCCGTCAGATCGAGGAACCGCTGTCGTTCGGCGCCACTACGTCGACGTGTGACCACAAGCAAGATGCTGGGTAGCACCATCAGCGACACAAGTAGTGAGAAAGTGATCGTGACGGCCGTCAGAGTCCCAAACGTGACGAAGATCGGCATGGGAGCGAAGGCCATGACCGAGAAGCCGATGACAGAGGAAAGCGCTGACACTGCCAGCGCACCTCCGGTCCCTTCACCCGCACGCCGCAACGCAGGGAACCTGCTGGGTTCGTTCTCGAACTCCTCGCGGAAGCGCATGGTGAAGTGAGCTGAGTAGTCGATGCCGACGCCAATCGCTATGGCAGCGATCGTGGCAGTGACAACGTTGATCTTGTAGTCCGCCAACCACATGAAACCGTAGACCCAACCAACCACCAACAGGATCGGAAGGACCGCTGCCACCCCGTATCTGATCGAGTGCATGAAGAAAGCGGCCAAGAGAGTGCAGAGCACAAGAGCGACGGGCAAAGCGAGGAGCATGGCCTTGGTGAATGCATCCAGACGGTCTTGGCTGGTGATGGCCTCGCCCGACACGCTCACGACGTCGAGGACGTTTCCTGCCGTCGAAGTCTCCAGCGTGGTTGCCGCATCGTCCAGGCCTGAGCGAGCATCGAGGATGATCGCATCGTCGGTAAAGGTCGGGATGCCGACCATCACCAGTGTCGCGTAGGTTCCAGCACCGTCGGTCCACAACAGCTCGGTCACGCTATCCGGCTCGTAAGCCACGAATCCATCGTCTGTCGATATGCCTTCCGTGAAGGCGAGGTCGTAGATGGCGGTCACCTGAGACGCCGTGTCCGGGAGACCGTCACCATTGGTGTCGGTGACCTCGATTCCGGCGGCTGCCATTGCGGTTGGAGCAGCCACCGCCGTCTGGACGATCGATACCGCATTGTCTTGGCGGAGCGTCACGTTGCCGTTCAGGTCCCGGGAGAGATAGTCACTCTCATCAATTGCTTCAGCCGCGTCGAGCTCGGGGATCACTGCATCGATTGAGGCCAATACGTCAGGCTCGGTGAGGTCACCTTCTATGTAGATGAAGCCTGACCCCGTGCCGCTGCTTTCGCCGAAGTGGTCCTCGTAGAGTTCGAGGCTCTGGACGGCGTCGCTG
>JBPCTU010000419.1:0-3002 GCA_051011515.1 Acidimicrobiales bacterium | reverse complement strand
GCCCAGTACGAACCCGGTCCAAGGCGCTGCTTCGTGAGTTCACCACGTCCGCTCCGATCCCCGGCGCATGAATCTAGCGCGCTCGATCGCCAATAGCTTCGGTTGCGATCGTTGGTTTGGTGAGCGCGGTCGGCGCCTTGATTCTCGGCGGCCACGGACCTGTCGCTCGAGGTGCTCTGAATACTGCTTGGAGCGACGGTTGGTTGGCAGAGGCCGGGGGTGTGCCATGGTGACAAGGTGAACGAGGGGAGGCGCAATGGCTGATGATCGAGCGCTGTTCGGGCTAGAGGGAAAGGTAGCGATAGTGACCGGTGCCTCCAGTGGCTTCGGCGCCCATTTCAGCCGCCTTCTGGCCGCGAATGGCGCGACCGTGGTGGCGGCCGCTCGCCGTAGGGAACGATTGGACGAGTTGGCCAACGGCTCTGACGCCATAAACGCGGTCTCGTGCGATGTAAGCAACGACGACGACTGTAAGAGGCTGGTCGACACAACGGTCGAGAGATTCGGTGGAGTCCATGTCCTCATCAACAACGCCGGGTTGGGTGACCCTGGACCAGCGATCGATGAGTCGATGGAGGAGTTCCGCTACACCGTCGAAGTCAACCTCAATGCTTGTTTTCTTCTGTCCAGGCTGGTCGCAGTCCCGATGACCGAGCAGGCCTGGGGAAGCATCGTCAACATCGCGTCGGTCCACGGTCTTGTGGCTTCCGCGCCGAACAATCAAGCCGGCTACGCGGCCTCCAAGGGAGGCCTCGTGAACCTCACCCGTGAGCTGGCAGTGCAATGGGTCCGCCACGGGATCCGAGTCAACGCGATTGCGCCCGGATACTTCGAGACCGAACTGACCGAGGAGATGATCGCCGACGACGGCGGAGCGCGGTGGATCACGCGGAACACCCCGATGCGCCGACCCGGGGTGCTCGAGGAGCTGGACGGTCCAGTCTTGTTGCTGGCATCCGACGCCGGCTCGTACATCACCGGTCAGACTATTGCCGTTGACGGAGGCTGGACGGCCCGCTGAACGGGTGCCGGATTGGTGTTTTACCCTGGGTTCAGGTCTACCATCGTGGGCCTGATGACCGCTTGCCTGGAGGGGTGAAGTTGGGGGTCAATCGGCGAGATTGCGAATCACTGATGGTCGAGCTTGTCTCCGCGAGACGAGATCTGGTTTCGATGTTGGAGACTCTCGATGAAGGTGATTGGGATAAGCCGACCTTGTGTGCCGGCTGGCGGGTGCGAGACGTGGTCTCCCACGTGGCGTGCCAGCCTGATCTCAAGACCAGGACCATGCTCACCGGGGTGCTCAGGACGCGAGACCGTGACGCCCTGATCGACAAACTTGCGACGGAAGGCGGCGACAGGGACCCGGTACAGATTCTGGCCAACCTTCGGCGGAACATCGAGTGCACACGATTCCGCGGCGGCACAACCCCGGACAGTGCATTGGTCGAAGTGGTCGTACACAGCTTGGATATCGCTTACCCGAACGGCTGGGACATCGAGTTGCCCGCCGACCGTGCCCGATTGGCACTGTCGGCGCTGGTCACGCTGTCGGGGCCTCACAGTGGTAAAGCCAGGGCTACTGGGTTCCACCTGGACACAACCGACATCGATTGGCGTTGTGGTTGCGGCGATCACGTTCGTGGCCCTGCCAACGTGATGCTTTTGGCTCTTGCAGGTCGTCCGGTCTGTGATCAGCTGACCGGCCAGGGAGTACCCGAACTGGCTGGTCGCCACTAGCGCGGGTAGGGGTGGACCTCGACGACAGCATCGAGGTTCAGGGGTCCGTACAAGTGTGGGAACTCACCGTGTCCTGAAGTGTCCTCGTAGACGAGGAGAGAAGTGAGCGCGACCGGATCGATGGTTACCACCATCAGGTCGGGGGTGTCTCGGTAGTAACGCTCGACAGTTGCCACGACCTGGGCCGCCGTCGAAAGGTGGATGAACCCGTCGGTTGCGAGCGACTGCGGACTGTAGGAGGCACCGTCTACGGCATCCCACTCCTGCGCAGGCACCAGATGGGCCAGGAACGGTGGATCGATCATCGCCGCCCAACGGCGTCTGGAGTGTTTGTCACGGTGGTTCGGCTGGCCAACGCACTTTGTCCCAGCGATGATGCACTGCAGACAAGAGGCTCGACGGCGGCGCCGCTCAACCGACTTCGGTGGCGGCCGACAGGTTCAGGGGAAACGAAACAATGGCGGCTGGTGTTGGAAGGCCCGAGCGACTTGACAGGACACTTCCCTGTCGTTTCGCCGACTATCCGAGGCTTGAATGGCATACGGAGAGACTGGCATGGCAGATCTGACGGGTGAACCCCAGATCGCGGTTTTGGTCATCGGCCGCAACGAGGGCGACCGTCTGATCCAGTGCCTGCGGTCTGTGCTGGGGACGAACTACCCGCATAGGGCCCTGGAAGTTGTGTATGTCGACTCCGACTCCAATGACGGCAGTGTGCAAGCGGCTCTCGATCTCGGCGTCAAGGTGGTCGAGGTGTCGCCGGAGCGGCCGTGCGCGGCCGTTGGCCGCAACGCCGGCTGGCGTGCGGTCGATGCTGATCTCATCTTGTTCCTCGATGGTGACACGGTCTTGGACCCGGACTTCTTGACGCAGGCAGTCGGCTCATTCGACGAGAATGACGTCGCCGTGGTGTTCGGTCATCGTCGCGAGATGGACACCGTTGGCAGCATCTACAACCGCACCTTGGATCTGGATTGGGTGTTCCCTCTCGGCGAGGTGCGGTTCTGCGGTGGTGATGCACTGATGCGGCGAGATGTTCTGGCCCTGGTTGACGGATTCGACGAGGGTCTCATTGCCGGCGAGGAGCCGGATCTCTGTCGTCGAATGCGGGAGATCGGCTACAAAATCATGCACATCGACCTCGCAATGACGCTTCACGATCTGGACATGCACCACTTCTCGCAATACTGGAAGAGAGGTGTCCGGACCGGTCACGCCTACGCAGAGGTTGCTCAACGATTCAGAGGAACCGACGACGCGCT
>JBPCTU010000418.1:0-15056 GCA_051011515.1 Acidimicrobiales bacterium | reverse complement strand
GTCCCGCCCCCGGCGCGCTGGATCGCGTTCCGCACAGTCCGTTCGATGTGCAGGTTGAAGGGGTCGCCGAACTCGTAGGGTTTCGTCGAAAATTCTCGTTCGTGGCCGACGCCGCTTCGCTCGAGCTCATGCCGGCCGACCCGATCCTGGTCGAGTTTCTTGAAGAGATCGGACAACGCTTGTTGGCCGATCTTGCGGATCGCTCGAGGTGTCAGTTCGTACCGACCTTCGCGGTTTTCTATCAGCCCGGCTTCCTCGAGCATCCTCGCAACCTCGGCCATCCGCTCGAGCGAGTTCGCTGCCTGGTCGCCCATGAGTTCGCGGACACGGTCGATGTCGACTTCTGCCAGAGCGCCAGGGTTGGAGGTTCCCTTCAGCATCTGCTCCAGCTGGTCCAGGTCGCCCAATTCCTCGAACACGGATTGCGCCTGGGCCATACCCATGGGCGTCTCGCCGTCGAAGTCATAGGACTGGCCCCAGCCGAGATCCGGAAACGCCTGCTGGAGATTCTCTCCAAGCTGTTGCACCTGCCATTGGAGATCCATGTCCTCCATCAACTGGTCAGACAGGGCCTGGAGCTGCTGACGCTGCTCGGGTGTCATGCTGTTGAGCATCGCCTGAGCGGCAGCCATGCGTTGGGCCATGATCTCCAGCAACTCGTCGAGGCTTTCGGGGTTCTCGGGGAAGAAGTCGCCGAACCGTTCCATGAAGCCATCGAAGTCAGGCTCCTCACCCCGAGCCCTCTGCTCGAGCATCTGGTTGAGCTCGGCCATCATGTCTTTGACACGCTGCATCTCTTCGGGGTCCATGTTCTGGACTCCCTCGGTGAGCTGATCGAGGTGTTGTTGCATGAGTTGCTCGCGTAACTGGTCGAGGAGATCCTCGAACTGTTCGCGTGCCTCGGTCGACGTGAACTCGTAATTCTGCAGTTCGCGAACACGGCCGGCGAGGTCGGGGGGCATCAGATCCAGCTGTAGGTTCCGGTCGTTCACCACCTCGTCGGTGATCTCCTGCCGGCGGCCGTCGCCCGACTGACGCGCCTCGGCCGCGAGCTCGTCCAAAGACGCGCGTTCGGTGTCGACAACATCTTGTAGGGCCTCGGAGACCTCGTCGTAAACACCGCCCAAGTCGAACTCGTCCAGCCGATCCTGGCGAGCCTCCTTGAGCTCTTCCAACATCTCTCTCAACCCTTGGATCCGCTCGCCGTCGACCTCGAATCCGGACTGCATCATCCGGCGAAGAGCAGCGTTGATATCGCCGTGATAGAGCAAGTCGTCGTTGAGTTCGGACATGACGTCGTGCGCGGTGAGATCGAACCCTGACTGCGACCCATCCCAGGCCGAGTAGGCGTATCTCTGACCTCGTCGCCGCCGCCGCCGCTTCCACCGATCCAAGACCATGAGCCAACCGTACTGGCCGAGGAGCCGGTGCGTTGAGCGAGCGAACGAGGTCCAGGTGGCAGACTCTGGCGGTGACCGACGACAAGACCATGTGGATCGGAACGACCTCGTCACCGCTACAGACCGAAGGGGTCGCACCGGCCGCTGACTGGTCGAGATGGGAGCGGGACCGCCGGGTCCCCCGATCCAACGACGGCAACGGGGTCATGACGAACTTTCGAGACGACTACCCGCTCCTCGCCGGCTTGGGTGGTAGCCACATCCGCATCGGCCTCGACTGGGCTCGGTTGGAACCACAACGCGGCCGAATCGACTCCGAGGCCTTCGATCACTACGAGGACCAACTCAAGGCAGCCAAATCAGCTGGGCTCGCGGTCATCGCCACCCTTCAACAGACCACGTTGCCCGGCTGGTTCGCCGACGACTCGCCAGGGTTTCGTGATCGCAAGAATCGTGAGCTGGACTGGGCACGCCACGTCGATCGTTGCGCCGAGCGATATCAGGACCTGGTTGACGTGTGGGTTCCCATCGACGACCCGGTCGGATGGGCGATACGCGGCTTCCTGTTGGGCAACCGGCCTCCGGGGATGAAGGATCCGGTTATTGCCTCTGAAGCCATCGAGGGGGCGTTGTTGGCAAATCACACTGCCTGGGAACTCCTCCGTAGCGGAGCGAAACCGGTCATGGGTGTTTTCGGCGCCCCAACCGTGTTCAGTAGCGGTCCAGAGGCCGACCCCCAACGGCGGCATTGGACCGATCTGTGGTTCACGAGCTGGATCACCGCGATCCGCGATGGGGAGCTCGTCGTCCCGGGGCTACCGGTCAGGGAGATGCCCGAGCTGGCCGGCGCCTTCGACGTGGTCGGATTGGTTCACGACCACCCGATCGCTGTCGATCGCCATGGGGTGATCGTGCCCTACCCCCAAGAGGAGCGACGAGCCGACAACGGATTCAGTCCGATCGCCAACGAACTCGGCGAGCTGGTCTCGTATGTCTCGAGCGAACTCCCGAATCGAGACCTGGTCATAGCCGCGCATGGGGTAGCCACTACTGACGACGAGTGGCGAGAGAGGATCCTGGAAGAGACGCTCGACGTCCTAACCGACGCTCGCGAGCTCGGAATACCGCTGATGGGGTATCTGCACGACACAGGAATCGATGGGTACGAGGGGCCCTACGGCTTCAACACCAACCGTGGTCTGATCTCCAGGGCCCGCGAGATCAAGGACAGCGGCCTCTCCCTACAGGCGCGGCTCACCTGAGCCGGAGGAGCTAGCTAGGCCCTGGCTCGGTAGACGCCGGCGCCGGCCACCGCTTCCTTGTTGAGTCGCTTGTTCAGATGTAGGCCTTCCAGAACGAACTCGACGCCCGCTGCGACCATTGCCGGCTGTGCCATCGACCCTTCGTCGAAGCCAAGGTTCTCGAGCACGCTGGTCAGTGCGGGGATCTGTTCCAGCAAGGCGACGTAGTCAGCTGACGCTATGTCATCGCCGGCGCTGACCACTGCGCCTTCGTCAAAGGCATCGAGCACGGCGCGGTGGGCAGCGGGATCGACTGTGTCCTTGAACACCGTCAGGACGGCACCGCGGATGAGGTGTTCTACGATTTCGCCGTCTCGGCCTTCTTCGAGTGTTTCGATCTCGACCTTGCCGGTGGTGGCCGAGGTGAGGGCGCCGAGATCGCTGACGCGGGGCACCACGTGGTCCTCGCCGGCCAGCAACGTGCGGCGTGCGGCCCCGGCAACCAGCGCTTCGTAGTTGGCCACCGATAGCCGGACCGACACCCCGGAACGCTGGTTGATGTGGGCACTCTCGCGAGCCTGATGGGACAGAGTGGCGACGATGGTCGCCATGAACTCGGGAACGTCAGTCGTGAGCCCATCGGTGTCGAAGACGGTGGCCTCTTGAATCGCGATCTCACGTTCGAGGTCGACCTCGAGGGGATAGTGGGTTCGTACCTGCGAACCAAAACGATCCTTTAGCGGCGTGATGATCCTTCCTCGGTTGGTGTAGTCCTCCGGGTTGGCCGACGCAACGAGAACTATGTCGACCGGGAGTTGAATCTTGTACCCCCTCACCTGCACATCACGCTCTTCCAAGATGTTGAGCAGTCCAACCTGGATGCGTTCGGAAAGGTCCGGGAGTTCGTTGATGGCGAATATCCCGCGATTAGTCCTGGGAACCAGGCCGTAGTGGAGAGTCAGCTCATCCGACAGGTAGCGACCCTCTGCAACCTTGATCGGGTCGACTTCGCCAATCAAGTCCGCGATGGACGTGTCGGGCGTGGCCAGCTTCTCCCCGAATCGACGACTGCGATGTAACCAGTCGATCGGGGTGTCATCGCCCATCTCGGCGACCAGGTCACGGGCGAACTTGGACGCAGGATGGTACGGATCGTCGTTTATCTCCGACCCAGCGACGACGGGGAGATACTCGTCGAGTACGTCCACCAGGGCTCGCATCATTCGAGTCTTCGCCTGTCCTCGCTCACCGAGGAAGATGATGTCGTGGCCTGCGAGTAGGGCATTTTCGACCTGGGGTATGACCGTGTCGTCATAACCCTGAACCCCTGGAAACAAGTCGGCGCCGCTACGTATGAGCTCGACGGCATTCGAGCGGAGCTCCTCCTTCACGGATTGGGACTCCCAACCGGAACTCTTGAGCTCACCGAGCGTCGATGGTCGTGACATGGGTGGGACCGTAGCCCATTCGTGCCGGCGACTTTGCTCGACGCCGGTGGTTGTTCAGTGGGAGTTCGTGCCGCGCATTTTTCGATGAGGCTGCGGCGTCCACTCAGATCCAGCGACGAATGAACTCGTTTGGACGCAAGACATGGCTCAACAGGTAACCCTGGCCCTTGACACAGCCGAGTTCGAGCAACTCCTCGAGTTGGTCCTCGTTGTCAATGCCTTCGGCCACCACTTCGAGATCGAGAGCACCGCCCAGGGCAACAATGGCCTCGACGATGGCACTGTCGCGCTGGTCGACACCGAGCCCAACAACAAAAGACCGATCGATCTTCAACATGTCGACCGGCAGTCGCTTCAACAGGGCGAGTGACGATGCCGCGGTGCCAAAGTCGTCTACCGACACCTTCACACCCAAGTCGCGGAGGCACTCGAGCTGTTTCACGGCCTCGTCCACGCTGTCTGTCAGGGTCGACTCGGAGAGTTCGAGGCACAGGACTGACGGGTCCAGCTTCGTATCCTCCAGGATCTTTTCGACGGTCGGGCCCAGTGTCGGCTGGGCCATTTGTTTAGCGGAGATGTTCACGCGCAGCGTGAAGTCTTCCAACTCCCGGCTACGCATCCATCCCGCGACCAACTCACAGGCTCTCCGGAGTACCTCTGAACCCAGCCGGATCAACAACCCCGATTCCTCAGCCAAACCGATGAACTCAGCCGCGGGGATAAGCCCGCGCTCAGGATGTTGCCAACGCACCAAGGCTTCAGCTCCGACGACCTTTTCGGTCTCGAGATCGAACTCGGGGAGGAAGTGGACTTCCATCTCGCCGTTCTTCATTGCTCGGCGAAGTGCTCGCTCGTTCTTCATCCGCTGTTCGGCGCGGACCCGCAGCTCGTCGTCATACATCTCGACGCGATCGCGACCGGCCTCTTTGGCCTTGTACATAGCCGCGTCGGCTTTGGCCATCAGTCCCTCGGCCGTTTCGCTACGTTCAGCGGCAAAGGCGAGGCCCAGGCTGGCCCGAACCCGGAGCTCTCGCTCCGCGACCATCAATGGTTCGGCGATCGCCTCACGTAGCCGATCGACCACGATCAAGACCTGCTCGATCGAACCCATCTGTTCGAGGAACACGACGAACTCGTCGCCCCCGATGCGGGACACCACGTCGTGGGGTCGCAGCGTGGTCGTCAACCTCTTGGCCACGTTTACCAGGAGTTCGTCACCGACCGCATGGCCGAGGCTGTCGTTGACCGCCTTGAACTGGTCGAGATCGATGAAGATGACCGCCTCGGAAGTCCCGCTGCGATCGCGTCGCCCGAGAGCTCTCTCCATATAGGCGAGTGCTGTGGCGCGGTTCGCCAACCCGGTCAGCGGGTCATAGAGCGCCCGACGGGTGAGCTCCTCGTAGCGGTTTCGCTCCTCGGTCACGTCGTGGCTGACTACGAGGGCATAGGACACGAAACCATCCGCGCCGTATTCAGCGACTGCCCGCGAGTGGATCCGGCGGAAGTCGTCGGTCTCCCAGTCGAACTCCACGGGTTCGCCCGAGTTCGTCACGCTCTGGAGAGCATCGCGCCAGATGCGCTGCGCTCTTTCGGTCATGCCGACGTCGTCGAGGTGGGGATCGGACAAGAGCAGTTCGTGCGTCCCCATCACCAAGGGCTCGAACTCGGGACTGTGGTACTCGAGCTCCATGTTGGGCGTCCACCGGGTGACCGCCATTTCGACGCCATCGAGGACATGCTGAAACGTGTTGTCCAAGCCGCGGAGTTTCTGTTCCTCGACGTACTCAGCCGTGACGTCACGCAGATTGACCAGGAGCGTCCCGTCGCCCATGGTCGTCAGATCCAGGAACACATCGACCAATACGTCTTGGCGACTCGCGGGTGTCAACCAGTGCTGTCCCAGACCGCCGGTCCAGCCGCCGTCGGCAGCCTTCTGGATGGCATGTAGCAGGTTGGATCCCTGCCGCTCCCTCAGGAGCTCGGAGATGTTGACGCCGACCAGGTCGCCGGGCGCTTTGCCCATCAGCTCTTCACCCGAAGGCGACACCGACCTGATCGCGCCGTCGTAGTCGAGAACGACGTTTGTCGTGGCACCCGCGCCTGAACGCGGTGCCTCCCTGGTACTGATCATTCTTCCCTCACTGTCACAGCTAGCTTCGGCCGCGACCCTGGGGTCCTTGAGGTCGTGGGACGCGTATGGGCCATCCGTACGGGTCATCGGGCAGCTCGAACTCACATCTCGTGGGGCCGCGGCACTACGGTTCGACGTGTGGAACTGACCGGGACTTGGCGCGCTCACCCGGCTGACGAGGCACTGCGACGCCAGTTTCACCTCAGAGGGTTCGACGACGCCGGGTGGCAGGATGCAGCGGTCCCCGGCCACTGGGCCGACATCTCAGGCTTCGAAGACGAGAGATCCATCCTCTTCAAGAGGAGCTTCGATCATGAAGTCCCCACCGATACCGGGGGTAGAGCCTGGCTGGAACTCGACGGGATCTTCTACCAAGGCGACGTATGGCTCGACGGCGAGTACCTGGGCGACACCGAGGGATACTTCGTCCGCCATGCATTCGACGTCACCGATGCGCTGGCCGCCGGAACCGAACACGAGATCGCGATCGAAGCCAACTGTTCTCCGTCCGGACGCGAGGGAAAACGCCGGTCGATGCTCGGGGTGTTCGAAGGCGGCAACGACATGGTGCCAACGGGAAACCCGGGCGGCATCTGGGCGCCGGCAAGACTACGTCATACCGGACCGGTCAGAATCGACCGACTCCGGGCCATATGCACGGAGGCCACGCCCACCAGCGCGACCGTTTCGGTCAGGGCGATGTTGGCAACTGCGTCCTCTCGTTCAGTGCACGTTACGACCGAGATCGCCGGTACACGACACACCGCCGAGCACTCGATCGCCGAAGGTTTGAACGAGGTCGAGTGGACCGTGGAGGTCGCTGACCCAGACCTTTGGTACCCACGCTCTCTCGGCGAACAACCGCTGTACGAGCTGACAGTGAAGGTCGACTCCAGAACCGATGAGACCAGCGATCAACACGGCTTGCGGATTGGGTTGCGATCTGTCGAGATGAAGCGTTGGCAGCTGAGCGTCAACGGCGAACGGCTGTTCCTCAAGGGCATCAACATGGGCCCTGTGACACACCGCTTCGCCAATGTCGGACCCGAAGACATCGACCGACAGCTTGGTCGAGCCGTGGACGCCGGTATGGACTTGGTGCGCCCGTACGCACACATAGCACCAGACGGCCTGTACGACCGAGCCGATGAACTCGGATTGCTGGTATGGCAGGACACTCCCCTACTGGGTCCTGCTTCCAACGGGCTGAGAGGGCAGGCCGTCCGCCAGGCCACGGCGATGGTCGATCAGCTTGGGCACCACCCGTCCATCATCAACTGGAATGCCCACGTAGCTCCGGCTCCCCAAGTACGCGAGACGCCCGCAACCTCGCCGACGTCGTCGACACGGGCGGCCATGCGGCGGGTCGCGGCTCATCAGCTCCCCAACTGGACGAAGTCGGTTCTCGACCGATCGATCAAGAACGTCTTCGATTCCCAAGACGGATCTCGCCACACGACGGGCTACACGGGTGTCCAGCCACACCTGCCGCGGCTCGACGGGTCTGCGGCGCATCTACGTTTCGGATGGCGCCGGGGCAACGAACGCGACCTCCAGGAGTTCGCCGCACGCTGGCCGGCGCAGGTGAGATTCGTAGCCGAGTTCGGCAGCGAGTCCATCCCTGATCATCCGACATTCCTCGAAGGGTTCTGGCCCGGCCTGACCGCCGAGGCACTCGAGCAGAACTACGCCTACTCGTCGAGTTCATTCGAGCGCTACGTCCCGCCCACCGACTACTCGACGCTCGAGTCCTGGACACACGCGAGCCAGCAGTACCAGGCGGGGCTGCTGCGCCGCCAGATCGAGACCCTGCGCCGGTTGAAGTATCGGCCAACCGCCGGATTCTGTGTTCACCACCTCGACGACACCGTGCCCACAATCAGCGGGTCGCTCGTAGACAGCAATGGCAATCACAAGCTCGCATACAAGGCAGTACGCGACGCCTGCCAACCGGTGATCATCGTTTCGGACCGGCTACCGAGGCATCTCGATCCGGGCGACCCGGTCGCCCTGGACGTCCACGTAGTCAATGACCAGAGGGAACCACTTGAAGGCGCGACGGTGGATGCATCGTTGTCCTGGCCCGGAGACGACCACCGTTGGAGGTTCGAAGGCGACGTCGAGGCCGATGCGGTTGTGCGGGTGGGAACCATCTCATGGATCGTCCCCGAAACCCCCGGACAGGTCACGCTGAACCTTCGGCTCAGAGGGCCCGTCGACGCAGTGAACCGCTACGACGCAACAATCCGCGAACCCAGGATCGCGGCTCTCAGCCTCGACGACTGAGTTCGGCCAGTTCACGGCCCAGATTGGTGCGAGCTCTCGATTCGAATTTCTCCCGGACGTCGGGACGAAGATAGATCGTGTCGCGCTCGAGGAAACCCATCAAGACGGCGCGCCTCCCGGCGACGAACACGGACTCAGAAACGTGGCCGTACTCCTCTCGCACCTGTTCCGAGTACTCGTCATAGCGGCGACTGTCGCTGCCCAGGATCGAAAGATCGATATCGAGCATTGCGGCGACTCGACCAGGCGCCTCGGGCACCAGATGGCCTGCCGTTGCCCTGACCAACACACCGACCTCGGAGGCCGCATCCTTGTCCTGGTCGGAGAGCCAGCGTTCGGCTAGTTCGGCGCTCTTCTCTTCGTTGTCGACGGCCTTCGGGTCGTAGACGGCGTCGTGGAACCAGATGCCCAACTCCACCAGCTCGCGATCTCGGGCATCCAGACCGTCCAGCCCATCGAGCATGTCAAGACACTCTCGGAGGTGCTCCGGCGTGTGGTAGTAGCGATGGGGTTGGGAGTACGCACTGAGCAGCGCCGTACCCCGAACTCGGGCCGCGGCGGCCCCGATTCCGCGCCTCTCGCACAACAACATCCAGCGGCCGGCTAGCTGGGACGTGTCCTCCACGACTCAAACGTACCGTCGACCGCCGACGTCCTCGATACTGCTTCACTGGAAGCGCGACCGAGGGAACGAGGTAGAGGTGAGCGATCAATCCGGTGGTCCAGGGTGGTGGCAGGCTTCGGACGGGTTGTGGTACGCCCCCGAAACCCATCCCGATGCTGACTACAGGGCGAAATATCCCGCCGTCGAGGTCGCCGCCGGCGAAACGCCCGACGATTACTACCCGGTGCGGCTCCATGTCGGGGCAGACAACACGGTTGCCCGATGGCGAGTTCTGGTACAGGGCATCATGGCCATCCCTCACTTCATCATCGTCTACGTGCTCTGGGGGGTCTCGGAGATCGTCGGCATCGTCAGCTGGTTCATAGTGCTCTTTACGGCCAAGTTGCCTGAGGGGATCCACAACTTCCAGGCCATGGCGTTCCGATACTCGAACCGAACAGTGGGTTTCGCGCTGATGGTCTGCGAGGACTATCCCCCATTCGAGTTCGCCACGACGGCGGCCGACGAAAGCGGCCACTCCATCAAGTCCGACTTCGACTACCAGCCCGGGCCACGCAGTCGAGTTACAGCCTTCTTCCGCATAATTCTGGTCATCCCCCATGTGCTGGTCCTGATCTTTTTGTATATCGGCGCATCGGTTGTGGCATTCATCGCCTGGTGGGCAGTCCTGTTCCTGGGACGGATGCCACAGGGGCTTCGGGACTTTCTCGTCGGGACGGGTCGTTGGACCACACGAGTAAATGGATATTTCTGGCTGCTCACCGACGACTATCCACCGTTTTCGCTGGATTGAGCGACACCTCCGGAGACGTCAGTAGCGGGCTCACGGCTCCCCCGTCCACGGTTGGTCCACCAGCCCATGACAGCGGTACGTTCATCTGGCAATACGAGTTGATTCGGAGTTCTGGAAGGAACGACCACAAATGGCTCAAGCAATGACCCGGCCTGGTCCTCAACCCATCCGGAAACGCCCCAAACAGTGGCCGTTTCCGCTGAACATCTACCAGAGTGCGGTCGGGCGCAAGTGGGTCATGGCCGTGAGTGGCTTGGTCCTGTTGGGATTCGTCGTCACTCACATGATCGGGAACCTTCACCTCTACGAGGGCCCGCTGGAGATCCACGAGTACGCCGAGACGTTACGAAAACTGGGCGTCGAAATCGTCCCGAGAACGTGGCTGTTGTGGGCGATCAGGCTGTTGTTGATCGTCGCCTTCATCGTCCACATTCACGCTGCGTACACGCTGGCGGGACGCGACTGGAATGTGAACTCGAGATCGAACCCGCTCGATGCGAACAAGAGCTACGTCGGTGGCCAGCAGTACGTGGCCGCCAACTACGCGAGCAGGACCATGCGGTGGACCGGCCCGATCGTGTTGTTGTACCTGTTCTTCCACCTCGCCGATCTGACGTGGGGATGGCTGTCCGACGACTGGGTCAGGGGCGACCCGTACAACAATGTCGTGGTCTCGATGGGCAACGTCGGTGTGGCGATCATCTACATCGTCGCCAACATCGCGCTGGCCATCCACATCTTCCATGGCACCTACAGCTTGTTCCAGAGCCTCGGGGTGAACAGCCCGAAGATCAACTCCTGGCGGCGCCCCACTGCGGTGGGGCTGGCCGGGTTGATCCTGGTGGGGAACCTGAGCTTTCCGATTGCGGTTCAGGCCGGGCTCATCGACCAGGACGGCTGTGAGGCCCCCTGCGGCTTGACCGAAGCCGAAGAGAAAGAGGCCGAGGAATGATCGTCACCAGCGCCGACCGGGAAAGGGCCAGCATCACATGGAGCTGAAACCGAACGTTCCTGAGGGCGATGTCGCCGAGAAGTGGACCAACCACAAGTTCAACATGAAGCTGGTGAACCCGGCCAACAAGCGGAAGTTCGAGGTGATCGTTGTTGGTACCGGCCTGGCCTGCGCCTCGGCGGCGGCATCGATGGGAGAGCTCGGCTATCAGGTGAAGTCGTTCACCTACAACGACACACCCCGGCGGGCCCATTCGATCGCTGCCCAGGGCGGCATCAACGCCGCCAAGAACTATCAGAACGATGGCGACTCGGTTCGCCGGCTCTTCTACGACACGGTCAAGGGCGGCGACTACCGGAGTCGGGAGTCCAACGTCCACCGCCTCGCCGAGGTTTCGGTCGACATCATCGATCAGTGTGTCGGTCAGGGCGTGCCTTTCGCCCGAGAATATGGCGGCCTACTGGACAATCGCTCATTCGGCGGCGCTCAGGTCTCGCGAACCTTCTATGCGCGGGGCCAGACCGGCCAGCAACTGTTGCTAGGTGCGTACTCCGCCCTGATGCGCCAGGTGGCGGCCGGTTCGGTAGAGCTGCACACCCGCACCGAAATGCTCGACCTGATCGTGCACGATGGCGTCGCCAAAGGCATCGTCACCCGCGACCTCATCACCGGCGATATCCAAGCTCACACTGCCCACGCCGTGGTGCTGGCGACCGGCGGCTACGGCAACGTGTACTACCTGTCCACCAACGCCATGATGTGCAACGTCACAGCGGGCTGGCGAGCCCACCGCAGAGGGGCGCTCTTCGCCAACCCCTGCTACACCCAGATTCACCCCACCTGTATCCCGGCCAGCGACGAGTTCCAGTCCAAGCTGACATTGATGTCGGAGTCGTTGCGCAACGACGGCCGCATCTGGGTACCGCGGGGCCACGACGAAGCCCGAGCGGTCTCGGAGATTCCCGAGGCCGAGCGCTATTACTACCTGGAGGAAAAGTACCCGTCTTTCGGAAACCTCGTCCCGCGCGACGTTGCCTCGCGGAACGCAAAGACCGTGGTCGATCAGGGCCTCGGCGTCGGTCCGCTGAAGAATGGTGTGTACCTCGATTTTGCCGATGCCATCGGCCGAGTCGGTGAGGACACGATCCGCGAGAAGTACGGCAACCTCTTCGACATGTACGCGCGAATAACCGGCGAGGATCCGTACGCGACGCCGATGCGCATCTATCCGGCGACCCACTACACGATGGGCGGGTTGTGGGTCGACTACAACCTGATGTCCAACGTGCCCGGCTTGTTCGTGATCGGCGAGGCCAACTTCTCTGACCACGGCGCAAACCGGCTGGGCGCATCAGCGCTAATGCAGGGCCTGGCCGACGGATACTTCGTTCTTCCCTACACGATCGGCAACTACTTGGCGCCGCTACTGGGCGAGTCGAAGTTCGACGAAGGCGAGTCGGCGTGTCAAGACACCGTCCAGGAGGTAGCCGCCCGTACCCAACACTGGCTCTCCATCAACGGGACCCGTTCGGTCGACTGGTTCCACCGCGAGCTAGGCAAGCTGGTCTGGGAGTACATCGGAATGGAGCGAGACAAGAACGGCCTGGAGAAGGCGCTCACCGAGATCCCAGCCCTTCGCCAGGAGTTCGAAGCCGACCTACGGGTGCTCGGCAATGGCGACAGCCTGAACTCGGCTCTGGAGAAGGCTGGCCGGGTTGCCGACTTCTTCGAGCTGGCGGAGTTGAAGGCCCGCGACGCTTTGGAGCGAGAGGAGTCGTGCGGGGGCCATTTCCGGGCAGAGAGCCAGACCGAGGATGGCGAAGCACTTCGCGACGACGAGAACTTTGCCCACGTCGCGGCCTGGGAGTGGGGCGGCGACTCAGCGTCGGCCATTCGACACCAAGAAGAACTCGAGTTCGAGAACGTTGCGCTGACCCAGCGCAGCTACAAGTAGAGGACGGCCGATGTCTGAGCAATCACTCAACCTCACGCTCAAGGTCTGGCGCCAGGAAGGTCCGGAGTCCTCCGGTCGTTTCGAAACCTACGAGTTGAGCGACATCTCTACCGACATGTCCTTCCTCGAGATGATGGACGTCCTCAACGAGACGCTTGTCGAACAGGGGGAGCGACCCGTCGAGATAGAGAGCGACTGTCGCGAAGGAATCTGCGGCACATGCGGCTGCATGATCAACGGACGAGCACACGGCCCCGAACTGGCGACAGCGACGTGTCAGCTACACATGCGGAAGTTCAGCGATGGTGACACCATCGTGGTCGAACCTTGGTTGGCGGCCTCGTTTCCAGTCATCAAGGACCTCGTGGTCGACCGCTCACCCCTTGACAAGATCATCGAGGCGGGCGGGTTCATCACGGTGCCGACCGGCTCCGCGCCCGACGCCAACCTCATCCCGGTTCCCAAGGACACGGCGGACGCAGCCTTCGATGCAGCCGCATGCATCGGCTGCGGTGCCTGCGTTGCTGCGTGCCCTAACTCGGCGGCCCAGCTGTTCACGTCGGCCAAGGTCCAGCACTTGAACCTGCTACCTCAAGGTCAGGCCGAACGGTGGAGCCGAACCGAGAACATGGTGGAGACGATGGAGGAGTATTTCGGCTCGTGTACGAATCACGGCGAATGCCACGACGCGTGTCCGAAGGAGATCTCGCTCGACTTCATCGCGTACATGAACCGTGACTACGTGAAGTCGAAGGGCAAGAACCGCAAGCTGCTGGGCCAGGCCTGAACCTCAGGCCCAGTCTGTAGCCGCGTCGCGGAAGAAGGCGGGAAGGTCTTCATCGGGCACCGCCAGAAGCGCATCGACGAACCGGTGGAACCGCTGCCCACCGCCCTCATTGCGGCCGAACATGTTGACCTGCTTACCGCCGCTGCGTAGCGCCCGCTGGACCCGCAGCCCGGTGTAGTAGTCCTCGCCGGCGACGACGTCGTACAGGAAGGCCATGCGGTCCTTGCCCGCCACCTCCTGTTCGGCATCGGACGGCTCGGTGTGCAAGAAGAGTTGGGTCGTGGTCGACGAGCCGGGGGTGGCGCCCGGGTACAGCTGCGACACCATGTAGATCTTGCCGTTGGCGTCGAAGCTGGCGATCGATACGTGGGGGAAGATCGTCCAGACTCCGCCGATGATCTCGCTTGTGTCCCACTCGTCCTCTGACCGCCCCGAGAGGACGGAGTGGTGGCGGTCAGGGGCAGTGACGCGTTGATGGGGTCCCCACCAGTCGTAGAGAGCCGTGCTCGAGAAGTCGGGACCGAAACTCTCGCGGTGCAGCACGGGCAGGTGGTAGTAGTCGAGGTACCCGTCGTAGGCGACCTTCCAATTCGGCCCTTCGAGGTCTTGTCGACCAGCAACGTGGCAGCTGTCGAAGTCGAGGTGCTCGAGCATCTCGCCGTAGCCACAGAGGAACGTGTCGATGTCGACGAGGGGCTCGTCGGTGAGGTAGATCCAAACCAGGCCGGATCTCTCGGCGCAGGCAAGTGGTGTCAGCCCCAGGCATGAGCGGTCGACGTCGCCGAAGTCGTCGGCCTGAAGGATGCCGACCAGGTCACCCTGGGTGTCATAGGTCCAACCGTGATAGGGGCACGCATGGCGCTGGGCTCGACCGACACCGGGCTCGACGACCATCGCGCCACGGTGGCTGCACATGTTGACGAAAGCCCGAAGAACACCGTCGCTGCCGCGCATGATCACAACGGGCATGCCAACAACCTCGAGCGCGCGGTAGTTGCCCGGCTCAGCGAACTCGGACGACGCCCCAACCACCAGCGGGAGCCGCTTGAAGACTCGGTCCATCTCCAGCTGCCAACGATCCTCGTCGTAGTAGTTGGTGACCGGTACTTCGTGGATGCCGTCGACCTGGTCCTGGGTGCCGTTCTCGTAGTGGGCGACTCCCCGCTTGGCAATCGAGACCAGCTGCTCTCTGCTCATATCTCGGTACTCCTTCGGTCAGGGCAAACGGCAACCGTTGGCCCGATCCGCGTAACGCTGAACAACCAGTTTGGCCCAAGCGCTCGGCGCCGGCGACCCGTGGCGGCTCGGCTCGGGAATCAGCTGACGGTGCTGAGTAGAGCCAGGGCGCGGCGGTACGCGATCTCGGTGGCGTCAGGGTCATAAGTGCCGAGGGGATTCTCCTCGTTGGTGAACCCGTGGCCCGTGCCCTCGTAGACGTG
>JBPCTU010000417.1:0-14365 GCA_051011515.1 Acidimicrobiales bacterium | reverse complement strand
ACCTGGAGGCAGCGCGACGGCTCTGCGACGATCACGGATCCTTGTTGATCTTCGACGAGGTCATCTCCGGCTTCGGTCGAACCGGCGAGTGGTTCGGAGCTCAGACCTTCGGGGTCACACCCGACCTCATCACCTTCGCGAAGGGCGTCACCTCGGGATACCTACCGTTGTCGGGCGTGATCGTCAGCCGCCAGGTGAGCGCAGTTCTCGAGCAGATGGACGGACCGCTCCGCACCGGATACACCTACTCAGGACATCCGACATGTGCCGCCGCCGGTATCGAAAACATGAGGATTCTCGAAACGGAGTCGCTGGTAGACAGGGCCAAACACATCGGCGGCCAACTGGAGCCCGGGCTGGCTGCGTTGGTAGATGATGGGCTGGCAGAGTCCTATCGCGGTGTCGGAGCGATCTGGGCGGTGGGGCTCGGTCGCGACGCAATGGCGGCCCGACAAGAGCTGTTGAACCAGGGCGTCGTCGTACGTCCGATCGGTGACTCCTTGGCCGTGTGCCCCCCGCTTGTGATCACCGACAGCGAGTTGTCCACGATCGTCGACGCGTTTGCCGAGGTCCTGACGAAGCACTGAGCAGCAGCCGAGTCAGGTTGAGATCAGAGATGAGCCTCGATCCAAGCGGCGACCCCGTCGGTGTCATTGGTCTCGGTGACCACCTGAGCCACCTCTTTGACCTCGACCGGAGCCTGGCCCATGGCGACGCCATGGCCGGCCCATCGGATCATTTCGACATCGTTGAGACCGTCACCGAAAGCAACGACACGTCCACGTTCGATACCCAGCTGTCCAGCGAGCCACGCAAGCGCGGCGTCCTTTCCGGCACCGGCCGGCGACAGTTCGATCATGGGAAGGCCCGAGTACACAACGTCGAAGCCATTGGGGGTCACGGCCTCGAGACACATCCGACGCAGTGGCTCGAGGTTGTCCCGGTAGTCGGGGTGGAAGACGAACACGTTCCTCGGACCTGACACGACGAGCGGCACTACATCGTCCACCAAGTTTCGTGGGCCACCGCCGAGGATGATCACCTTCTCCAGACCTGGCTCGTACCGGGTCTCACCCTCGAGGCCGAGGCCGAAAATGGCACCCGGGACTGCCTCACGAATCGACTCGATGGCGTCGCGCGCCACCTCGGCGTCGAGCAGAACGAGATGAAGTGTCTCCCCGGCCCGACCCATCACCTCGGCGCCGTTCAAGCTCAAGCAGTAGTCCACGGCAGGGAGGCATTCCAGCAGGTCGGTCACCATGCAGTAGTGGCGGCCGGTGGCGAGGGTCAGGACGGCGCCCGCTTCTCGTGCCAGCCGAGTTGCCTCGATGGTTCTCTCAGCGAGGGTCCGGTCGGTGCGCAGCAGCGTTCCATCGACATCGAGCGCGATCAGGGCACCGTCGAGCCCAGCGAAACTCACTCTCCGATGTCCTCATTCCACAACTCGGGCCGCGCGGAGATGAAACCCTCCATCAGTGAGATGCAGGTTGGGTCGTCTCGGACCTCGAGGTCGACTCCGCGTGCTCTGAGGTGGTCCTCGGGCCCTTGGAAAGTCCGGTTCTCGCCGACCACCACGGTCGGGATCTTGTACAACAAGACGGCGCCGCTGCACATGTCGCAGGGCGACAGCGTCGAATAGAGCGTCGACCTCGAGTAGTCGGCAGCCGTCAAACGCCCGGCGTTCTCGAGGCAGTCCATTTCGGCGTGGAGCACCGAGCTTCCGCGCTGGATGCGCTGGTTGTGGCCTCGGGCGACGATGTCACCGGCGATGACCAGCACGGACCCAATCGGGATCCCACCGGCGCTCAGCCCGGCCTCCGCTTCTTCGATTGCCGCGCGGAGGAAGGGGTCGTCGGTCATTGCGACAACCTAGCGGCCAAGTCCCCTCCGGCCGGCCGCCAGGTTGCCACAAACCTTGTCAGCCCCCGAGCAACTCGAGCCCGTTGACGAACTGGCCGTTGTTGGGCGGTGGTGCGCTCGTCCCCTGGTTATCGACGATCTGAACAAAGAGGTTGTCGCCCTGACACACGGACTGGAGATCGATGTCGGCATAGACGCAGGCCCATCCGAAGCCACCGACGCCGCCACGGATCGTTCCGTCATCCATCGTGGCGAAGATGTTCGCCGGGTCACTGAGGTTCTCGACGCCGATCTCCTCGTACAGATCGTGGATGTCGATCAGCGTCGACCATCCCAGGCCAGTGAAAGCCGCATCCGGAGCGTCAGCCACGTAGTCCTGAGTAATAACTTCATTCTCCGCCAAGAGTTCCAGGACTTCGGCGTCCGCCCAGGGATCTTCGAGGAGGAAGCCAGGACGGGTAATCCAACTGCCGACCATCAGGTCGCCGACCTCGGCATACACGTCGCCATCGGCACAGGTCGGGCTGTACACCATTCTTTCGGGCGGAATCCCGAGCTGGCTCGACGCTCGAATGACGGGTACGCACTCGTTGGCTGCCGCCAACAGCATCACGACGTCTGAGCCCTCGTCCGCCGCCTGGCTGACCGGTGGGACTGCATCGGTCAACGGAAGTGGCACGTTGATGGTGGTGTACTCGACGCCGAACATCTCGAAGATCGGGGCCAGGCCCTGATCTACGGCTGCGGTTGCGGCTGGGTTCTCGTTGACCAGGACCGAAACGGTCTGCGCTCCGAGTTCTTCGGCGGCAAATCGGGCCATGGCTGCGTAGAGGCTGATGCTGCCGCCGTTGAGGTACCGAGCGCTGGGCTGGTTGTAGTCGGCTGCGAACAGTGGGAGGCCACCGACGACCGGGGTGTCACCCATGGTGCCGTAGAAATCGAAGGCGATTGTCCAGATGTTCACGCCGTTGATGACCGATACCAGATCGTCGGTCGCCAACTCCTGGGCGCACTCCTGTGCCGCCCCGATGCCGTTCTGGACACACGAGACGATCTCGATCGGTACGCCGTTGATCCCATCGAGTTCGTTGTTGATGTACTCCGCGGCCCCTTCGATGCCCAGTCGCATCTCGGGGAATGATCCTGCGGGGTCGTTCTCCTGGTTGAGTAGACCGATTCGAACCACGTCCAGAGGTACGCCGCCACCACCACCGTCAGTGGCCTCGCCGTCATCGCTGGCACCGTCGTCCTCGGGTTCTGGCTCAGGCTCAGGCTCAGGCTCAGGTTCGGGTTCGGGTTCAGGCTCGGGCTCTGGCGCGTCGCCAGAGTCGTCGCCGCCGCTCGATGAGTCGTCGGACTCCTCCGCAGGCGGATCAGACGATGAATCGTCATCGTCACCGCCACAGGCGGCAGCAACGAGTGCCAGAGTGGCCAGAAGGGCGATTAGGACCTTCCAACGCATGCGCGATTGAGTCATGTTGTTGCCTCCATGGTTTGCACGGGCCGATTGTCGGGCCGGGCGATCGTATTTGCAGAACGTTTGAGATGCCGGTCGCGGGCGAATTTGCCCGCAATGCCGTCGGTGTTGAGGATCGCCATGAGGATCAGTCCCACTCCACCCACGAGTCCGGCGTAGGTGTCGAGATTCTCGCCGCCGAACGCCTTGTCGATCACCCCGACCATCAGGCCTCCGGGCGCAAGGGCGCCGGCGACCAGTGCGCCGCTCACCAGACCAATGCCGCCGAGGTATGCGAAGGCGAGCAGCGTCAAACTCACGAAGACGCTGAAGCTGTCGGGGCTGATCTGACCTCTCATGTAGGCGAGCATCGCGCCCCCCAGGCCGGCAAGGAACGACGACACGGCAAATGAGGTCAGCTTGGCCTGTGCCACGTTGACCTTTGCTGCGGCCACACCCGCCTCGTTGGCCCTGACAGCGAGGAACTGCCTGCCGGTGGTCGATCTCCTGAGGTTGACGACCAGAAGGCAACTCAACGCCGTGACGATGAGCAACAGCACCCCGTACTCCCAGCGGTTGAAGTCCGACCCGATGTTGGCCGCGAAATTGACCCCGAAGAGCTCAGGCGGTTTGATCGGCAACGCTCCCGTCTCGCCCACGAACCAGCGGTTCGAAAAGATCATGGTTCCGACGACGACCCCCAAGGCCATCGTCACCACCGCCAGCTGAATGCCGCGAACCCGTAAGGCGGGTATGGCGATTATCACGCCCACAGCCGCGGCGGCGAGTGCTCCGATCAACGTGGTCAGGACGAACGGCATCGACGTTTCGACGCCGACCTTGCCGACCACGTAGCCGGCCACCCCGGCAAAGACCGCTTGAGCCAGCGATACCTGACCGATGTATCCGGTCACCACAACAATCGACAACGCGATAATGGCCGCGGCCATCGACTGGTAAAGACTGAGCCGAAGCGCCCTGTCGAAGACCGTGATTGCGATCAATCCCACGGCAACGAGCACGACAGTGGCCGGTAAGACGTTGCGCGGTGTCGGGGCGAAGGCGTGACGGCCTTCGCGTATGGTGCCGCGGGTCGGGAGGCTGTCGCCGCGAATGAACAAGACGATGACGATGATGAGGAACGGAACTGCATCGCGCATCCCTGTTCTGGCGAACTCGGGCCACCAGTCCTGAACCTGGATGAACAACATTTCTGAGCGCAACATGCCCATGATCAGGCAAGCGACCGCGGTGACGACGAAGGAACGGAATGCACCGATCAAGGCCCCGGCGAGCGCCGGGACGACGAGCAGGGTGTAGTTGACGGTGTTGACTCCGTTCGACACCGACGCTGCCAAAATGCCGAACGCCGCGGCAGTCAGAGATGCCAGTACCCAGTTGCCCGCCGCTAGGAAGTCCGGCGAGTAGCCGAGCAACACCGCACCTTTTTCCTCGTCAGCCGCGGCCCGCGTCGCCAGTCCGAAACGGGTCAGCTTGTAGAGGCCAGTGAGTGCGAATGCTGTAAGCAACACGATTAGAGCCAACCACAACCGGTCCTGAGGAATCGTGGCTCCAAGAAAGTTGACCGGATCGGAGGGCAAGATCGCACGCACGGTCTCGTTCTGGGTGCCGAATCGCAACAACACGATGGATTGGAGGACGACGAAGATGCCCACGGTGGCCACGACCTTGGCCAACACCGGGGCACCACGCATCGGCTTGAAAACCAGCAAATGCACCAACAAGCCCAACACGGCGGCAGTCAACATCGCTAGACCAAAGGCCGGCCAGAACGCCGTGAGCTCACCGTCGGGGGGAGTTCCGAGAACGTTTACGCGGTCGGTCCCACCAATGGAGAACGGGAAGACGTAGTCCCCGGTGTCACGGAGCTCGTCATAGATGTAGGTGGCGTACATCATCATCGCACCGTGGGCGAAGTTGATGACTCCGGAACCCTGATACGCAAGCACCAGCCCGAGCGCTACACCGGCGATGACAGCGCCATCGCCGAGCCCCGTCAGTGCGTTCGTCCAGTAGAGGTCCACGAGATCCTGGTGCGGGTCAGTTCACTGTGACAGTGAAGGTGAGTTCCTGAATGTGACACAATCTTTCGGCGTTTACTTAACACTGTTCAGTGAATGCGGCTACGTTAGCACCACAACCGACGTCCGGCTCTTCAAGGGGACCGAATACATGACAGCAACCGAAGAATCAACCGACCTCCCATGGCACCTCACCGGCAACCGTGCGCCGGTCTTCGACGAGGTCACCCTGACAGAGTTGGAGGTCAAAGGCGCCATCCCCACCGACCTTCGCGGTCGCTACTTCCGAAACGGCGCAAACCCCCAGACGGGCCACTCCAACCACTGGTTCCTCGGCGACGGGATGATCCACGGAATCGAACTCGCGGACGGCAAGGCGAACTGGTACCGCAACCGGTATGTACGCACCCCCATGTTCGACAACCCGGACAAGGACCGGATGGAGCTTTACCTCGATCCCGAGACCTTCACCTTCAACTACAACGTCTCGGTCGCCAACACCCACGTGATCGGCCACGGCGGACGGATCTTTGCTCTCGAGGAAGGTTCATTCCCCTTCGAACTGACTCGAGAAGCCGACACCATCGGGCCCTGTGACTTCGACGGCAAGTTGACCACGGCGATGACCGCCCATCCCAAGATGTGCGCCGAGACGGGCGAGCTCCTGATGTTCGGTTACAGCTCGCTCCCGCCCTACCTCGTGTACCACCGCGTCAATGCTGCCGGCGAACTCGTCCAGAGCACCGAGATCACCGTCAACGGTCCGACAATGATGCACGACTTCGCCGTGTCCCGGAACCACACGGTCTTCATGGATCTGCCCATGATCTTCGACATGGAGTTGGCCATGTCCGGCAGCATGCCCATTCGTTGGAGCGACGACTATCCATCCCGATTCGGCGTCATGCCCCGAGAAGGCCAAGACAATGACGTGCAGTGGTTCGACATCGACCCTTGTTACGTCTTCCATACCCTCAACACCCACGATGAAGGCGACGACGTCGTCGTGCGAGGCTGCCGGATCCGAGAGCTGTGGCGCGACAGCGCCGACATCGGAACGGGCGAAGCCGACCCAGCCGACCTGCCGATGATGTGGGAGTGGCGCCTCAACCGGGGCACCGGCGCCGTCAGCGAACGACAGCTGGACGACCGAGCAAGCGAGTTCCCGCGAGTCCCGGACGCGCTCGCCGGATTCGACAGCCGCTACGGCTACACGGTGTCGCAGAGCCTCGACGGCGGCGCCGGCGAGATCTTCAAGTACGACATGGCCAATGGCGCCTCGAAGACCGTGCACACCTTCGCCGAAGGCCACACACCGGGTGAACCCGTGTTCGTCCCAGCCGAGAACGGAGCCAACGAGGACGACGGTTACGTGATGACGTTCGTTCATGCGGAGGGCTCCGACACGAGCTACCTCGTCATTCTCGACGCGACCGACATCTCCGCCGACCCCGTGGCAGAGATTCACCTACCCCGGCGAGTGCCAGCCGGCTTCCATGGCAGCTGGATCGCCGACTCGTAAGGGGCAGCGCCTCAGCCGCGAACGAATCGTCGAGGCCGCAGGCAGAGCGATCGAGGCAGAGGGCTACGAAGCCATCTCGCTTCGGTCGCTTGCCAAGCGGCTCGAGGTCACTGCTCCCGCCATCTACGACCACGTCGAGTCCAAGGACGACCTGTTGCGCGCAGTCGCAGCGTCGGGTTACGTCGCTATGGATGCGGCGTTCGATGTGGGCGGCAAACGAGCCATCGACCGTTGTCGCGAGCGCGCTCTCGCCTACGTCCGTTTCTCCCAGGATCGTCCAGAACTCTTCCGTGTGATGTTCCTATACCGGCCCGCCGCCGTACCGGTCGAAGCCGACAACGAGCTGTCGGCAGCAAGCTCGATGTTCGATCGAGGTTTGGCAGACATAGTGGCGGCGGTCGAAGAAGGCCACCTGATCGACCGCGACCCCATCCAGATCAACCTGACACTTTGGGCAGCGATCCATGGGGTAGCCACCGTTGGACTGCTGGCACCGGGACTCGCTGACCTCGTCGTCGACGATGTCGTGGATGCACTCTTCAAAGGCCTCGCCCCTGCCAGCTGAGCGACCATGAACCTTCCCGCCTACTAAATGCGGCCTACTCAACGGAGTGAAAGGCCGTAGGGTTGCACGCCACGCGACCGCGATACACAACACAGCGACACACAACAGGGAGACGGTGTGACCATCATTCACAAGAGCACGCTCGCCGATCTGACCATTCCTGAGGTTCCGATCACCGAGTACGTTCTCCGCCGAGCAAACGATCTCGCCGACAAGCCGGCCTTCATCGAGGGCGCATCGGGCAGGGTCTTGACATTCGCCCAGATGAGCGAGGCAATCCATCGTTTCGCAGGTGGCCTCGCGGCTCGCGGATTCGGCACGGACAGCACTTTGGCGCTGGTGGCACCCAACCTGCCCGAGTACTCGATCGTGTTCCACGGTGCAGCGGTTGCCGGCGGCACCGTCACGACGGTCAACCCCACATACGGCCCCGACGAGATCAGGTATCAGCTGAACGACGCCGCAGCATCGTTGTTGGTGACCTACCCCGATGCGGTCCCCGCCTGCATAGCAGCGTGTGAGGGTACTGGCGTTACCGACATCATCGTCCTGGGTGAACATGAGGACGCCATTGCGTTTTCAGAGCTGTTGGCAGCGGAGCCAATCGAACAAACCCCGATCGACGTGCATTCGAAGATCATGGTCCTCCCCTACTCTTCAGGGACGACCGGCTTGCCGAAGGGTGTGATGCTCACCCACTTCAACTTGGTCGCCAACCTCGAGCAGTGCGACGCCATGATCGAGTACAGCTCCGAGGCCAGCGCGCTGGCCGTGCTGCCTTTCTTCCACATCTACGGCATGCAAATTCTGATGAACGGGCTCCTGTCCAATGGGTGCACGGTCGTCTCGATGCCGCGATTCGACCTCGTGGGTGCCCTCGAGTTGATCCAGACGCACAAGATCACGCACTTCTTCGCGGTCCCACCGATGATCCTTGCCCTCGCGAAACACCCCGTCATAGACAACTACGACCTGTCCTCGCTGCAAATGGTGCTCTCCGGTGCAGCTCCCCTGGGGTCCGAACTGGCCGAAGAGGCCGCTGCCCGCATCGACTGTGAGGTCGTCCAGGCCTATGGCATGACCGAGCTGTCGCCCGCGACTCATGTAACACCGTCTGGCGGGTACCGCCCGGGCACGGTCGGCCTGACAGTGCCGAACTGTGAGATCCGTATTGTCGACCCCGAGTCCGGCGAAGACCAAGGCGTTGGAGCGGAGGGTGAGCTCTGGATCCGAGGCCCAAACGTGATGGTCGGGTACCTGAACAACGCGGAGGCGACGGCCGAGACAATCGACGCCGATGGGTGGTTGCACACCGGTGATGTCGCCATCATCGATGATGACGATCACGTGTCGATCGTCGACCGTGTCAAGGAGCTGATCAAGTACAAGGGTTTCCAGGTTCCGCCGGCAGAACTGGAAGCGCTGATCATCACCCATGCAGCGGTGGCCGACGTGGCCGTCATTGGTGTCCCCGACGAAGAGGCAGGGGAACTCCCCAAAGCCTTCGTTGTCCTGAAACCCGGCGAGGAGGCAACAGCGGACCAGATAATGGAGTTCGTGGCCGAAGACGTTGCCGGCTACAAGAAGATCCGGCTGGTCGAGTTCATCGACGAGATCCCCAAGTCCCCGTCGGGCAAGATCCTGCGTCGATTCCTGCGCGACCAGGGCAGCTGAGGTTCCTGCGATGCTCACCGGTGGCTTGGACCATGTGGCAACAATCACCAACGACGCGGACAGGTTGAAGGACTTCCTCGTCGAAGTCTTCGGGGCAACCGTCGAACGCGACGGACCCGAGTTTCCCGGCGGGCCCAGGATGTTGATCGTCAACGTCGGGCCCAACACAGAACTGAACATCTTCGAGATCGAGGACAACGAAGAAGCTGCGAAGCAGACTCCGATGTTCGGGCGAGGCCGCATCGACCACCTCGGCTTCCTCGCCAGCGACTTGGCGAGTTTCGAAGAGATCCGGCAGCGGCTCATGGATCGCGGCGCCACGGACGGAGTCGTCACCGAATTCGGCCGCAAGATAAGCCTCTTCTTCCGCGATCCTGACCAGATGGAATGCGAGGTCTTGGTGGACAACCCCGACGCCAACCCCGACGACCTACGTTTCGGATCACCCTCGGCCCGCTTTCCGGTCGGTTGACAGCCTGCGGGACTCATGCCCGGACCCACCTACATTGGTGATGGAACGAGCGAAAGAACGAAACTGGTGAACGAGCCTGCCCACTCCGTGAGAGTCCGAGTCGGAGACCTCGACGTTGGCCAACCCTTGTTCGACTTCATTGTGGACGAGGCGCTTCCGGGCACCGACGTCGACCCTGGCCACTTCTGGGCCAGCCTCTCGACGCTCTTCAACCACTTTGGCCAAAGAAACCGCGAACTCCTGGAGACCAGAACCCGGCTACAGGCAGCCATTGACGGGTGGCACCGTTCCCACAAGGACCAATCACATGACCCGTCGGTGTACCGGGCATTCCTCGAGGAGCTCGGTTACCTGGTCCCGGAGGGCCCAGGGTTCACCATCGAGACCGAGAACGTCGACGCTGAGATTGCCGCTGTCCCAGGTCCACAGCTCGTAGTGCCGATCACCAACGCCCGGTACTCGCTCAATGCTGCAAATGCCCGCTGGGGCAGCCTCTACGACGCGTTGTACGGGACCGATGCACTTGGCGACGCTCCGCCTGCCGGACCATACGACCCCGCCCGGGGCGAAAGGGTCATCGCCTGGGCACGCGACTTCATGGACCGGGCCATCCCGCTCTCGAACGGTTCCCATCACCAAGTCAGTCGTTACTCGGTTGGCCAGGAGCTTGTCGTGGAGCTGGACAACGGCAGCTCTACCCATCTGAGCGACCCGTCTCAGATGGTTGGTTACGCGGGCGCCGCCGAAACCCCGACGGCCATCCTCCTGCGGAACAACGGCCTCGGGATTGAGATCGTTCTGGACCGAAGCCACCGCGTCGGAGCCGACGACAAAGCCGGCGTCGCGGACATCGTATTGGAGAGCGCTGTCACGACGATCATGGATTGCGAGGATTCCGTCGCAGCCGTCGACGCTTCTGACAAAACACTGGCCTACCGAAACTGGCTCGGCTTGATGAAGGGCGATCTCACCGAAGAGGTCAACAAGGCCGGCACCACGTTCACGCGGTCGCTCCAACCGGACCGGTCCTACACAACCGTCGATGGCAGCGATGTGATCTTGCCAGGCCGATCCTTGATGCTGGTACGCAACGTCGGGCATCTGATGACGACGCCGGCGATAAGGGACGCTAACGGCAACGAGGTGTTCGAGGGGCTCCTTGACGCGATGATCACCGTGCTCTGCGCCAAACACGACCTCGAGACTGCCGGGGGGAACTCGAGGTTCGGGTCCGTCTACGTGGTCAAGCCGAAGATGCATGGGCCGGCCGAGGTCTCGTTCGCCGACGAGGTTTTCGCGTTCGTCGAAGAAGCGCTGGATCTGGCGCCCAACACGGTGAAGCTGGGGATCATGGACGAGGAGCGGCGAACCACAGTGAACCTGGCCGAGTGCATCCGCGCGGCCAAGTCCAGGGTTGCGTTCATCAACACCGGCTTTCTCGACCGAACCGGCGACGAGATCCACACGTCAATGGAGGCGGGACCTTTCGTACCGAAGACCGAGATGAAGGCCCAGACCTGGATCTCGGCCTACGAGGACTGGAACGTCGACGTCGGGATCCGGTGCGGGCTGCCCGGCACGGCCCAGATCGGCAAGGGCATGTGGGCTGCACCAGACCAGATGGCCGCGATGCTCGAACAAAAGATCGGGCACCCGACAGCCGGCGCAAACTGTGCTTGGGTGCCTTCGCCGACAGCGGCGACACTTCACGCCACCCACTACCACGAGGTGGACGTTCTGGCTCGACAAGATCAGTTGGCGAGCCGTGAGCCAGCGCGTCTGGACGACATCCTCTGCCTCCCCCTTGCCGAAGACCCCACCTGGACAGCCGACGAGGTACAGCTCGAACTCGACAACAACGCGCAGGGGATACTGGGGTATGTGGTGCGTTGGATCGATCAAGGCGTCGGTTGCTCCACGGTTCCAGACATGAACGACATCGGATTGATGGAAGACCGAGCCACTTGCCGGATCTCGAGCCAGCACATGGCGAACTGGCTTCGTCACGGCGTGGTCGACGAACAGCAGGTCATGGCGACGATGAAACGAATGGCTACCAAGGTCGATTCGCAGAACTCGGCTGATCCGAACTACATCCCCATGGGACCCTCATTCGATGGAATTGCATTCCGCGCGGCGTGTGACTTGGTCCTCTCAGGTGTCGAGCAGCCATCGGGCTACACCGAACCGATACTTCACGCTCGTCGCCTCGAGCTGAAGGCTTCACTTGCGAGCGACTCGTGACCTCCTTCTCGGCTCGGGCCCGTAAACGGTTTCGCCGGTCACCCGACGCCGATCCGGTAGTCGCTGAGCTGGCCGCCGCGCTCGACCCGGCTCGAGTGCACTACGACGGAGCACAACGCTCGTTGTTGAGCCACGACGCCTCGGTCTTCGAGGGCGGGGTTGCTGGACCTGTGTGTTACCCGACTTCGGTCGACGAGGTCGTGGCGATCATGGAGGTCGGGGCTCGGCATGGCCGCCCCATCGTTCCGCGCGGGGCAGGCACCGGTTTGGCTGGGGGGGCCATCCCGCTCGGCGCGCCGATCGTTGTTGCCTTGACCAAGATGAATCAGATCCTCGACATCGATGAACAGAATCGCGTCGCCTGGGTCGAACCAGGTGTGATCAACCTCGACCTCACCAATCACCTGAAGCCACTCGGCTACCACTTCGCGCCAGACCCATCGAGCCAACAGGTCTGCACAATCGGTGGAAACGTTGCCAACAACTCCGGAGGGCCGCATTGCCTTGCCTACGGAGTCACCAACGCCCACGTACTGGCCCTCGAAGTCGTCACGCCCTCCGGGGAGGTGCTCCAGCTCGGTGGGCTGGATCCCGAACCACTCGGTTACGACGCCCGCGGTGTTTTCATCGGCAGCGAGGGCACGATGGGCGTGACGACGAAGATCGCGGTACGTCTCACAAGAAATCGGCCCGCGGTTCGCACCCTTCTGCTGTCGTTCGCCTCGGTCGCCGATGCTGCAAACACGGTGTCAGGCGTCGTCGCAGCAGGCGTCGTACCGGCAGCCATGGAGGTCATGGACCAGCGGATCACCCAAGCGGTCGAGAATTACGTGGGCGCTGGATACCCAACCGATGCAGCAGCCGTTTTGCTTGCCGAGGTCGACGGGCTCGAAGGCGGCGTCGACATCGACGCCGAGCTCATCCGGCAGGTGGGCCTGCAGAACAACGCCACCGACATCCGCCTGGCTGCTGACGACAATGAGCGGGCCCTCCTGTGGAAGGGACGTAAGACCGCTTTCGGGGCAATCGCCCAGATCGCACCCGACTACTACCTGCACGACACGGTCGTTCCCCGGCACAAATTGGCGCAGGTCCTCGACGAGGTCTACCGGATAGCCGACGAGAACGAACTGATGGTCATGAATGTGTTCCATGCCGGTGACGGGAACCTGCATCCACTGCTGTTGTTCGACGGGCGGGAAGAGGGTGTGATCGAGCGGGTTCATCAGGCCGGAGCACAGATCATCGAGGCGTCGCTCGCGGCCGGTGGAGTCTTGTCGGGAGAACACGGCATCGGAATTGAGAAACAGGGCTACATGGAACTCATGTTCACAGCAGCCGACCTGGACCATCAGAACCGGGTGCGCCGAGCTTTCGACCCGACGTGTCGAGCCAACCCGGGCAAGGTCATGCCTTCCGGCCACAGCTGCGCCGACATCCAACAACTCAGATCAGTCCCCACGGATGTCTGGGGATGAACCCAACACTTGCGATCGCCGACCCCCTACTGGATGACTTCGCCAGCAAGATCGGCGAGTCCGGACCCGTCTTTGTGGAAGGGGCACGGACGCGCTGGGCGGTAGGCGGCGAACCGACATCAGGCACCAGAGCTGTCACCGCGCCCAAGGGCATCGTCGATTACCTCCCAGAAGAAATGATCGTGACCGTCCGAGCCGGCACATCGGTCTCCGATCTGCATGCTGAGCTCGCCGGCAAGCGTCAACGAACTGCCCTGCCCGAGCGGGGCGGGACTGTTGGCGGTGCGGTGGCCGTCGGCGAGAACGACCATCGTGTCCTGGGCCGAGGGACAGTAAGAAGCGCGGTGCTGCAGGTCAGGTACATCTCAGCCGACGGTGATTTGGTCACCGGCGGGGGACCCACGGTGAAGAACGTCACCGGGTTCGACCTGCCTCGCCTCATGACCGGCTCATTGGGCACGCTCGGCTGCCTTGGCGAATTCATCGTCAGAACCAATCCCATACCCGAAACCACCCAGTGGTTCGCCGCGGAATCAGCGGATCCGTTCGCGGCACACACAGCGCTTCTGGCACCCTCGGCCGTGGTGTGGAATGGCACAACAACCTGGGTGCAGATCGAGGGTCATGCATCCGACGTGGCCGAACAGGCGCTTGCGCTGCGCGCGGCCGGTTCGTTCAGCGAAAGCCCGGCGCCGCCCACACCCACGGGGCATCGGTGGTCACTGAAACCCTCGGACCTCGGTCGGATCTCCAGCCACGACACGGGAGAGTTCACGGCTCTGATCGGAGTTGGGACCGTGTTCGCTACCAAACCCCAACGCAGAACGCTGGACCCGGACCTGGCCGAGCTGCAGAGACGTATCAAGCGCGAGTTCGATCCATCTGGCCGGCTGAACCCTGGCCGCGACACGGCGGCGACCTGATCATGGATCTGAGAATCGACGCCGATGATCTGAACGCTTGCGTGCAGTGTGGCTTGTGCCTTCCCCACTGTCCGACATTCCGCGTGTCCGGCGAGGAGACCATGTCGCCGAGGGGTCGGATCCAACTCA
>JBPCTU010000416.1:0-5268 GCA_051011515.1 Acidimicrobiales bacterium | reverse complement strand
GGTAATCAGTGGAGCGATCACAAGCCGATCGTGGTCGAGCAGGCGAAGACAATCCTGCCGACGGTCGATGGGTTGTTCGATTCGATGTGGATCGCCGATCACTTCTACGGCTTCGACGAGAAAACCGACCCCTTCGTGGAGGCGTGGACATCGCTGACGTGGTTGGCGGCAAAGTTCCCGAACGTGTTGCTGTGCCATCACGTGTTGGGTCACGGGTATCGTCCGCCGGCGCTCACCGCCAAGATGGCGGCGACGTTGCAGGTGTTCTCCGAGAACCGCTTCATGCTCGGCATCGGCGCCGGCTGGCGAGGCGACGAGTACGAGGCGTACGGCTATGACTTCCCGAAACCGTCGGTCAGGTTCGCCCAACTCGAAGAGGTGATCACGATCTGTCGTCTGATGTGGACCGAGGATCTTCCTACGTTCGAGGGTGAGTACTGGTCGATCCGCGAGGCTGCGGCTCCGCCATTACCGGAGGTGGTTCCGCCCGTGTGTGTCGGGGCGGACGGGGAGAAGATCGGGTTACCGCTGGCCGGGCGCGTCGCGGACATGTGGCACGGCAGCGGCCGAGCTGAGGACGACTGGCGGCGCAAGCGAGACATTGTGTTCGGCGCTGCTGCCGACGTTGGTCGTGACCCCGCGGTAATCGAGACTGGGATCACGATCGAACATCCGCTGCCCACGTCAGACGCCGAGTCGGCGGAACTCCTCGAGAGGATCGGCCGGTGGCACGAGGTCGGTGTCGACCACTTCGTGATGGACTTCGGCAATCCAGACCACGTCGACCCGATCCACCGGTTCGCCGAGCAGGTCATCGCTCCGCTCCGCTGACGTCAACCCGCCAGCCGGCGGAATTCTCACTATGAGCCGGGCCCCGACGAGAGGGCCTGAGGCGACATGGTCGACGTAGCGAGACGATTATTGAACCACGCTGACCAGGCGAAACACTTGAACGTGGTCGGGCAGGACGATGGAGTGTGGTGATTCGTTCGGTGCCGTTTACGGGTGGTGGCTCGAAGCGATCCAGCCGATGCCCTCGTGTCTAATGAGGAGGCCGCCGGGAACCGCTCGGACTTCCAGAGGTTGGTCGTGGGAGTCCAGGTCCCAGGCCATGTGGTTACGGGATGTACCGCCCCCCGCCGAACTACAACTTGCTTGGGGCTCGGCGAAAGGAGTCACGTCTTCCCACTCCACACCGTCGCTGCTGACGAGGACTTTCTCTCCGCCACAACCGGCCATGGTCAAGATCCAGCCAGTGTTCGTAGCTCTGATCAGGCCGCTGAACATGTCGTCAGCGAATGGCGTGGCTCCCTGTTCGGTCCAGATGATCCCATCCTCTGACCGCCAGATGCTCCCGACATCGGAGAGCCCTTCGCCTACCTGCGCGAGGAACTCACCGTCTCGGTATATGACCTCGAAACGTTTGAACGCCGAGTCGAGATTGCGTTGGGTGAACGCGGGTGCGCCCATAGAGACCCAGGTGCGCCCGTCGCTCGTGGTCCAGGTGTCCGCCGAATCTGTGCCGATCTGATATGCGACGAACGTGCTGCGCGTGGCGACGACTTGAACGTGTCCGTCTACTGCGCCCCAGGGAGATGGTTCGGACCAGGCGGTCTCCCCATCGGAGAAGATTAGCGAACCCCCCGAACCCGACGCTCCGACGAGCACGATCTCGTCGGTCGCGACGGGTACCACATCGGCTTCGGCGCTCTCTGAGGTCGCTATGGGAGTGTCAACGCCGACGATCTCTTCCCAGGAGACGAGATCGTCGGAACGCCACGTTGATGCCCCATCGATGAGCCAGTAGGCACCGTTCAGGCTCGAGATCGACGCTTCAGACGAGAGGTGCGCAGGCGGACTCAGTGCTGCCCACTCGGTGCCGTTATCAGAGCTCCACAACGACCCCTCATGACCGGCGACGACGAACCCGTCTTTGGTCACGGCGAACGAGCCGGCGGGAACAGACGCCGCCGGCACTGACACCCAGTCGAACCCGACCGATGTTCGCGCAGCCGGGGCAGATGCGCTCAGGCTTCGGAGTAACTCGGCGACCACTTCCGATCCTTCTTGGGTCAGGTGGAGCCGGTCGGGTGTGAGGTAGGCATTGGGCACGGGCTGGTAATAGTCAGGGCCGGTCAAGGCAAGGCTGACATCGACGGTGGCGATACCTCGCTCGGCGGCCGCAGCGGCCCCCAGGTCCTGTAGCGCAACCAGGTGATCGACAAAAGCGCGATGGGCATCTGGGTCGGTCTCTTCGATGCCAGGGTTGAAACCAGCCGAGCCCCAGGTCCCCACGAGCGTCGCGACGATTGTCGTCTCCGCGGGAGTCCTGGCGATGAGCTCATCGAACAGCTCACCGACGTAGAGGCCGAAGTCAGCCTGGGCGATGCGGAAGCACTCCTGGTTGTCGGGTCCTCCGCACTCGCCGGCGAGGTAGAGCCCCATCCCGGGCTCGGTCGACGGACCCGGTTGGGGCTCGACGACGACGATCTCTGCGCCGGCGAGCAAGCCCTGAGCGGCGTCGTGGGTGCGGATGTACTCCAGGCGGTTCGAGGTGGGCTGAACGATCTTGGCCACGTTGATCTCGATGCCGAGGTCGTTGCTGAGGAGCGCCGCATACTGCTCGGTGACTGTCGACCATCCGATGAAGCTGTCACCGATGCCGACCAGGTCCCACGGTGCGTCTGAGACGTTGGCGGCAAAGGTGACCGTGGTCGGGGGCGCAGCCGCCTCGATCGAATCCGATGCCGGCGAAGGCGCCTCGGCGACATTCGCAACCTGGGCGGGCTCGCTGGCATCCGGCGTGTTCATGTCGTCGGTACCGGAACAAGCCGCTGCCAGGAGTGCCGCGACGGCAATCATCGCAGGCACGCTTGGCCGCGCGGTGATCACTGGCCTTCTCGCAAGCTCGGCGTTCCGAGCCAAAGCCCGAGGCCCTCGTCGCCGTTGGCCAACACGCCTACCCGCTCGAGTCCGACGACGACGCCGTACACATCGAAGTAGCAGCAGTACAACTCCCCGATGCCGGTCGGGAGCGGTTGTCGCTTCCAGGAGCCGCCATCGGGCGAGTAGACGATGTCGAACGTCGGCACGTCTGGGTCGACGTCGACCAGGTAGGCGATTCCGACCTCCCCGGCGCCGATCGATCGTGAATACCGCGACGGGGCCTCTCCATCGGCCAAAGGCAGGGTTGCGACTCCCTCGCCGCCCACGGATTGGAGGCCACCGCCGGCATTTCGCATCAATGCCTGACCGCGCCATGCCACGCCGGGCTCACAACACAACTGTGTGGTCGGGTCGCTCAGCTCCGCCCACGACGTTGCGTCGGGCGAGAACCAGCCTCGTCCGCCGATTGCCACGAACCCGCTCGGGGTGGCGGTCACGATCGTCTCGACGGAATTGCGTGCGGCGAAGGGGCCGGCGGCTATGGGAGCCCAGTCCACGCCTTCGGTCGAGTGCCATCCGACGGTGCCAGTCGGTGCGACCTCGAAGTCGTGAGAGTCCTCGATGCCGTGGTCGATCAAGCGGATGGTCTCGACTCCAGAAGACAGCTCGACTTCCAGAGTCTCATCTTCGGCCTGTGCGACCAGGCGGACCGCGACGACCGAGTCGGCGTCGACGCCGAGCACATCTTCGATGAGTGGACCGAAGTCCCGCACGGCGAGCCGCGCCGTGACGACCGTCCCGTGGGGCCCGATCGTGGCCCTGGTGTCGTTGATGTCGACGATGACCGTCGCTGAGCTGTCGAGAGCCGCCTCGGGCGAGAGCATGGTGGAACGAATCGACCCGTCGATGCCAACGATCTCCACTAGCACGCTGGTGTTGGCGGCTGACGTTGAGACGAGCTGCCCAGCGAAGACTGCGTCCACCATCCCGGTACCGATGAGGCTGGGAAGGGGATCGTTGCCGAAGTCGACCTCGGCCCAGGTCTGACCGTCCCCGGAGCTGTAGAGCCCGGCTCCGACCCAGTAGAAGCTCTTCCCGTCGCTAAGCAACGTGAGGAAGCCGCTCGCCTCGTCAGGGACCGATCCCTGCTCCCATGCCAGGTCGTCGCCCAGGACGCCGGATGGGCGGGGCGCCGGGGTCGGTCCGGGACCGACGAGTTCTGACTCATCTGCCGTGTCCACCGTTACCGACTCGTCGTTGCTCCGCAGCGCCAAGATGCCGATCGTGCCGGCCACGGCGATCGCCATGGCCGCGACTAGCAGCCCGACTCGCCCGCGGCGCCGTGCGGGTCGCTCATCGAGCAGGGCCACGACGTCGTCATCGGACTCATCGACCGTCGTCGGCTCGGCGTCAGCCGCCACGGTGGTTGCATCGAGGTAACGCTTGAGCTGATCGCAGAGATCAGGCATCGGAGCTCACCCCCAGGACACGGCGCAGCTTGGCCAAGCCCCGCTGAAGGTGGCTGTCAACTGTCGAAACCGACATACCCAAGGTCTGGGCAGCCTCGGAGCGGCTCCATCCGTAGGCATGGACCATCACGACCACCGTCCGTTGCCGCTCTGACAGCCGCTGCAGCGCGGCGGGCAGGCCAGGCTCGACATCGGGCAACAGATTCGGAGGGACCGGGACAAAGCGTGGTCTCGCCGGCCGGACCCGTACCCGGCTACGACCGACCCGATACAAGTAACCGACCGGGTTATCCATCGGAGCGAGCCGCTCCCTATGCTCCCACGCGTAGGCCATGGCCTCAGCGCTCGCCTCCATCCCCTGGTGCTGGCCCAACGCAGCAACGAACGCGGCACGCAGCCGCGGCTCGGCGTCGGCCGCGAAAGCCGTGAACCACTGCTGAAGGCTCGGTGCCGATTCCACAACTCCCCTCACACCATTGAAAGGCATAAACCGCCCGATCGCGCCACAACAAGTTGGTCAGGTCAGACATCGGCTAGCTCGACAGGCCTTCGAAGACCAGATCGGCGACCAGTTGTTTCGACGCCTCAGTGCTCATTGAGTGGCCGACGCCAGGGACGAAAGCGAACTCGGCATCCCAGCGTGCGTCGACAAGAAGGGCAGTGACGACTTGCATGACCTCGGCGAAGCTCATCTCGCCGTCATCGAGCGTGCCTGACTCGGCGAAGGCCTCGGCCCACACGCCTTCGGGGTCGCGTAGTCGGATCCAGTCCGACTCGAGATATGAGGCTGCTTGCAGTGGCCGCACCGTGTCTAGCGCGATGTTCTCGCCTGAGAGGATGCGGATGCGGGTCGAGGTCGGCTCGCTCAGGTGATCCCAGGGCACGATCCTGTTGATGTAGTCGGGATCATCGG
>JBPCTU010000415.1:0-5615 GCA_051011515.1 Acidimicrobiales bacterium | reverse complement strand
GATCCGAGGGCCTCGTAGCGGCTGACACCAGCAGGCTCGCGATTGCAAAACCCTCGGCAACACCAAAAGCTTCAGGAGGGGGCTTGTGGCGCTGCGGTCGCCGACCGGCGGCTGACCAGGTCGCGTCAATGACACCGAATCGCTTACGCTCGGGTCATGGGCTCGGGCCAGGTCACAATCCCGACGGGCGTCGTAGCCGGCGACCCTGAGGCGCATGCGAACACGGACGCGCCGGGTGGGCACGAAGACGTGCTGCGCCGCGTCCAGTGGTGGGTCATCGTTGCCACGGTGGCCGCTGTACCGGTTGCCTTTTCGACGTGGACGTTGGATGTCTTCAACCTGACCGCCCTGACGGTTCTGTGGGTCGGGGCCATCGTGGCCGTGGGGCTCGAGGCATGGACCGGCGGACTCAAACGGCTGCCACTCCCTCGGATCTGGCCCGTTGTGGCCGTGTACCTCGGCGTGTTGGCTCTCACGACCTTCACGGGGCGTGCACCCGTCGTGTCCTTGCTGGGCAACTACGGGCGCTATGGCGGACTGTTGACCGTGATCCCGGTCGTCACCCTGGCCTGGCTGGCCGCTCGCGGCGTCGGGGCCGACGAGCGTCGCCGCTATGAGCTCCTGGGAGGCATCGCGGCCTCCGGTGTTATTGGTGCGGCCTACCTTTGGGCGCAACAACTCGGCCTGGATGTGTTCAGTTGGCTCGAGCCATGGCAGGCCGAACCCCGCCACCCCCCGGGAGTACTCGGCAACTCGAATCTGTCCGGCGCCCACCTTGCTATGGCGGCCGTACCAGCCGGCTTCCTTGCAGCTCGCAGCAGGGGGTTCAGTCGTGTTGTCGCGGTGGCTTCAGGCGTGCTGATTATCTCCGGCGTGGCTGTCAGCCAGAGTCGAGGCGCCATGCTCGCCGTCGCGGTGGCTCTGGCACTGGTTGTCTCGTTGAACACCGAGCATCGCCGGCGACTCCTGACGATTGGGATCGCGTTGGTCATCGCGCTCGGAATCATCGCGGTTCTGGCCAATGACGAAGGCCTCGACGAGCTCTCTGGCACCACTACCTGGAACGATCGTGTGGAGCTCTGGGAAATCGCGCTGCGTGGCGCTGTCGAACGGCCCGTCCTGGGCGGCGGCCCCGATCTCTACGTACTCACATTCGCCGACCATGCGAACGCTTCCCTGGAGGGAGTTGTCGCCGACGAGCCTCACAACGTCTTCCTGGATCACCTGGACGGCAGCGGCATTCTCGGTGCCGCATCGTGGCTCGCTGTTGTGATTGCAGTCGGCGCAACGGCTTCACGAAGTCGAGACCCGGACCGGGTGCCGTGGATGGCCATGGGCGCCGCGTACCTGACCCAAGCCATGTTGAGCATCGACGTCGTTCCGCTGTACCTCTGGGGCTGGGTCGCCGCCGCGGGAATCGTAGGAATCACCGATCCGGCCTTCTCTGAGCGTCAAGCCCCCGAACCCAGCCGGCCCAGGCGCGGCTCGAAGGCTGTCGCATTGGTTGTTGTTCCCGTGCTGGTGCTGTTTGCATTGGCGCCGTTTCGGGCCGACATGGCGCAACGACGCGGAATCGAAGCCTCGAATCTCGGCGATCAGGAGACTGCGATCTTTCAGCTCGAGCAGGCCGCCGACCGTCACGGCTGGGAAGCGCGACATCACCGACGGCTCGGGATCCAGTACGTCATCGCTGGTGTCGGAGCAGACAACCAGACGCTGGTGAGCCTTGGTGTCGATGAACTCGAGCGGACGCTCGAGCTGTTCCCCGGTGACGCCGTAGCCCTTGAATGGCTGGAGTTCGCTACTTCACGCTGAGGACCGGTACGTCCGGTCAGCCCGCCGCGAAGAAATCCGCCCTCGGGGTCCGCGTCTCGTCGTAAACCGGCTCGATGACGTCGCACCGGTACTTGTAGTGATCAGACGTGCCACCGACGCCGCGTAAGAGCCCACCCATGTTGAAGTAGTTCTCGTGCTCGAAGTGAGGGGCAAGCGCTGCCTGGTTGTCCCAGAGCTCGTAGACCTGGATGCGACCCTCGATACATGGATCGGCGTAGAACGCGTATGCCCGACACCCGGGCTCGTCAGTCCGTGTGGCCATCTGGAAGGGGATCGACTTCTGCAACGTCTCGTCGCGCAAACCGGGGTCGTTCGCGTCGAACGTACCGCCGATGACGATCGCCTCGTCGGGCGCCTGCACCTCGGAGTCGAAGAAGTACGCCCGAGCGGTGTGACCCTCGTCGTAGACCCGTTCCCTCGCGGTAACCCTGTACTTGGCTGAAGTGGCGCCGGCCAACCCGACGGTGGCCAGACCCGCAGCCATGTTCCGATAGTTGTCGTGCTGGAAGTGGGCAGCGAGCGACGCCTCGTCCTCCCAAACCTCGAAGACCTGGATTCGTTCCGGGACGCAAGGGTCGGGGCCGAAAACATAGGCGATGCACCCTGGTTCGTCATCGCGTGTCGACTGCTGCAAAGGAACGGCGACATCCATGGCATTGCCCATATCGCTTGCATCGGCCAGCTCGAACTCTGCGCTGATGATGATCACCAGAACCTCCAGTGGAACTCGGTCCCGTGAACCCTACACAGCAGCTCGATCAGCTGGCATGGTCGTGACAGGCGGCGAGCGATCTATTGTCATCTGACATGAAGGCTGCTCTCATCACCGCCAAGGAAACCGTCGAGCTCTTGGAATTCCCCGATCCGGACCCGACCCCCGACCAGGTCGTTGTCGACATCAGCTACTGCGGCGTCTGCGGAACTGATGTCCACGGTTACCAAACCGGTCGTTCTCGGCCCTCGGTCTGCGGCCATGAATGGGTCGGTACGGTGTCGAAGACCGGCGCCGAAGTGAACAGACTGAGCGATGGCGACCGGGTGGTCATCGCAGTTCCTCCGGCATGTGGAAGCTGCGACGCATGCCACGCAGGTCAAATGGACAAGTGCCAGACGGTGCTTGCCGCCACGGTTGGCATCGGTCCGTATGAGACACCACATGGCGGTTTCTCTCCGCGACTCGGCGTCCATCACGGGCGGGCGATGCTGGCGAACCCGGCGCTGTCCGATACCCAAGCGGCACAGATCGAGCCGGCCACCATCTGCTTCCATGCGGTGAGAGCAAACCAGCCGGCGCTGGGCGACGTAGCGGTGATCCAAGGCGCCGGTCCGATCGGCTTGAGCACCATGCAGTGGGTGCTGCTCGCTGGTGCCGGCAAGGTGATTGTCGTCGAACCGTCCGAGGCCAGGCGTACTCTGGCGACTCGGCTAGGGGCTCACCATGTCATCGCACCAGGCGACGAGGCCGTTTCGCTCATCAACGAACACACCCATGGTCTGGGCGCCGATGTTGTGTACGAGTGTGCTGGTGTGCCTGCGACAGTGCAGAGTGCTGTCGACATGGCGCGCCGCGGCGGACAGATGTGTTTGATCGGACTCGCTGTTGATGATGCGACGATCACACCGGCGCAGTGGCTGCGCAAGGAGATCCAGGTACGGGCCGCGTTGGGGTACTCGCATGAGGAGTTCGAGATGTGCATGGGGTTCGTCGCTGACGGCCGGCTGGATCTGGATTCGCTGCACACGGGGACGGTGAGTTTGGCCGAGCTGGGCGGTGCGCTGGCAGATCTCGGATCTGGCGAGACATCCCACACCAAGATCCTGGTCAACCCCAACCTGTAACTGCCAGCGTAAACCGCGCACCCGCGCACACTTCACGCTGGCAGAACGCGTAGAGACGCCGCGATACACCGCCCGAACCCGATTCAGAGACAACCAAGCTCCGAGGGACGAGGAGCGGGACAACGCCTCCGGCGCAGCCGCAGAACAGCCAGAGGCCCCGTAGGGGCCGAAGCTGTGATTGCGGATTGACAGAGCTACCGTGCTCGGTATGGAGATCGAGTTCTGGGTCGACCCCATATGACCGTGGTGTTGGGTGACGGCCCGTTGGGTCGTCGACGAAGTTCAGCCGCACCGCGACATCAAGATCACGTGGCAACCCATCAGCCTCTTCTTCAAGAACAGCCCGCCTGAGGAACAAGAGGAGTACCACCGCCGCACGTTCCTGACGCATCGTTTCCTACGTGTGATGGAATCGATCCGGACCGACGAAGGATCCGACGGCGTGTTCCGTCTCTACTGGGAACTCGGGGCTCGACTCCATCACGACCGCAACCGTGACTTCGAGATCACCTCAGCGCTCGAGGCGGCCGGACTCGATACTTCCCACGCGGTCGCATTCGACGATGAAAAGTGGGACGAAGAGATCCGAACACGGATGGAGTTGGGGCTCAGGTTGGTCGGCGACGACATAGGCACTCCCATCATCGGGTTCACCAACGACGACGGCGAGAAGGTCGGCCTGTTCGGCCCCGTCATCACCCGCGTGCCATCCACCGAGCAGTCGCTCAAGCTTTGGGACGGGTTCACGATGTGCGCCACTGTGCCTGGATTCTGGGAGCTGAAGCGCACCCGCACAGAGCGGCCCGACTTCGGCGATCGTCCTTGACCTCGCGCTGCGGTTCTCCCATCGCCTAGCTCCTGTGTTCGAGCCGACCCACCACCGTGTCGACGGACTAGAGACGGATCGGGTCTTCCTCGTCCGCGACGACCAGCTACTCGTCGAAGACGACAGGCTCGGACGAGCGGCGACGGTATCGATCGAAGATGCGACCAGCATCTCGGGCCGTCGCCCCAGCCTCATCGTCGGGCACACGAGAACAACGTTGTACTGGGTCGACGAACTGCCCAGCGAAGCACCCATTCCCGAGCGGTTTCGGCTGGACGGATTGCGGGGCCTTCACGGCCGCCTGTCCGACATCGAATGGAACATCGGGGGGCGGGCCACGCAGCTATTGGCCTGGTACCGCGACCACCAATTCTGTGGGCGTTGCGGGGGTCGGACCGAAATGGCCAGCGGCGAACGCGCCATGCGCTGTCCGGTCGATGGATACAGCGCTTACCCGAGACTGTCCCCCGCTGTCATCGTTCTTGTGGAACGCGACGACGGCCGAGCGCTGCTCGGCCGCAGCGGACGGTGGGACACACCGATGTACAGCACCCTGGCCGGCTTCGTCGAACCCGGAGAGACCCTCGAGGACACCGTGAAGCGCGAAATTCGCGAAGAGGTGGGTGTCGAGGTAACCGACATCAACTACTTCGGCAGCCAGCCGTGGCCCTTCCCGAACTCGCTGATGTTGGGCTTCACCGCAATGTGGGCCGGCGGCGACATCCGGGTCGATGATGACGAGATAGTCGACGCCCAGTGGTTCCGCCACGACGACCTCCCACTGATCCCACCACACCTCTCGATTGCACGGCGCTTGATCGACGCGTGGATCGAGCGCCAGGCGAATCCGCCCCACGCGTAGGCGTCGCCAGCGTCAGACGTGCAACACCAGCCATCTGTGAAGCGGCACGGCAGGATCGAGTTGGTCGACACACCACTCCCCGAAGCTGCTGTCGGTGAGGCTCTGTGGGACAGGTACTTGCCACCGCACCTGCAGCATCTTGTGGCGCAGGAGGTCAGACCTGCTGTGGTCCGGCGCAAATGGCGCTGGAACTCGTTTGAGCTCTTGGCCCACAACGTCGGCTTCGGCCGAATCGGCGAGACCCACCACCAA
>JBPCTU010000414.1:0-2527 GCA_051011515.1 Acidimicrobiales bacterium | reverse complement strand
TGACTCTGTCCGCTCGACCGGCGCAGCCGGTCGAGCTCGGGGCGTGGCTACTAGCGTGCGGGCATGCTCGCTCGTGACCTGTGGGTCCGTATCGAGACCATCCATGCGGTCACATACTTCGCTCCGGAGGCGGCTCAGGCGGCCAAGGACGCTGGGCTCAGAGGTTTCTGGATGAGCTACTTCGGGTTCCGGGCTTCGCCGCTTGGACCCGTAGGCCCGGGCGTGGTGGAGGCGACGTTTGCGAATTTTTCGCCGGCGATGGTGCGTCGTGCCATCCCAGATGCCTGGAGCTACGCGCATCCACCGGAGCTGGTTCGAGTCCGGGCGGCTGCAGCATCTGCTGCCCTGCGAGATGTCCTGCCTTCGATCGAAGGCGCGGCTGAGGCGCTCAATCCAGTACTCCAGCGGGTTGCCGCAGCCGCTGATCCGTTGGGACGTCCATTGTTCGCAGCCAACTTGGGGGTCTCCCAGTTCGACGATCCCGTCGCTCAGCTCTGGCAGTTGTGCACAACCTTGCGGGAGCATCGCGGGGACGGTCACGTCGCGGCGCTGGCTGCAGCAGGCGTCGGCGGCTGCCAAGCACACCTCCTGCTGATCGCGGATCGGGGATTGCCTGCCGAGGTCTTCCTCGACAACCGCGGATGGGACGAGCCATCGCGGCTTGAGGCCCATCACGGTCTTCAGGAGCGCGGCCTGATCGATGGCCCCGTGCTCACCGAGGCCGGTCGTGAGCTTCGAGCCAGGATCGAGGCCACCACCGACGAGCGTGCCAATGAGCCGTACTCCACTGCACTGTCTGAACCCGATCTCGCTGGACTAATGGAATCGCTGACACCTCTTGCGGCGGCCGTTCAAACGGCCGACGTCATTCCTTTCCCCAACCCGATGGGCCTGCCGCCGATCTAGCGACACATGGTTCGGGTGGAGCGTTGCCGCTTTTTGCTTGCGCTCAACTCCTCGTTGAGGACTTCTTCTGGCGTTGGCGATGGTCTGCGGTGTGGGTGCGGCTGGCGCATCGGGGGTCGGCGCAGAATCGCCGTGACCGGTTGCGGGTGTTGTCGTAGAAGAGCTGCTCGCAGTCGGCAGCATCGCAACGACCGAAGCGTGTGGTGCCGTTGTCGCAGATCTCCTGAGCAAGCGCCATCAAGATGTCGGCCATCACCTGGTCGTCGAACCTCGCCGTAGCCGGTGTCCAGTGGATGTGGGCGGGCGCGCCGTCGTGTTCGACGATCGAGGGCATGATCGGGAGTTCGGTCAGCTGTTCGTTGATGGTTCTGCTGGCAGCCATCGGTTCGAGGTCCGGAAGTTTTTGGAGCAGCGGCAACAGGTCGTCCACGCGACCTTCGAGGCGTCGGAAAGCTGCTTCGGATGCCTCGGTGGCCCGACTGAACCCTGCATCCGCCAGTGATCGCCGAGAGTCCAAGTCCCCGCTGACGAGTCCATTCGCGAGTTCGAACGTGACCTCGAGCGTCGCTCGAATCTCAGACTGAAGCGTGGTCGTCAGGTGCACGGATTCACCGTAGCTCAACTATAGGAAATGTCATTGTCAAAACCAGATTAGACCCTTACACTACAAGAGCTAAACAGTGTTAGAACCTTACAATTTGAGAGCGGGTGTTGGATGTCGTTCGTGCTGCCGTTCCTGGTGGTCATCGCAAATGTGCTTGGCGCCGGGATGATCGTCCCGCAGGTCCAACAACTTCATCGACATCGTTCGGTCGCCGGCGTATCCAACGTCTGGGTGGGTGTCGGAGTCGCCATGAACCTGTGGTGGCTGGCCTATGCGCTGACCCAATCGTTGTGGGGCATGATCCCGGTGTCAGCGGCCGGGGCAGTCCTCTACGGGATCATCGCGGTGCAGTTCATTCGCATTGCGGGTCGGAGAAGCCTCGGCGGGTTCGCTCTCGGCTTCTTCGTGCTGGGCATGGCCCCACTGCCAGTCCTGCTCGTTGGTGGATGGATAGCTGCCGGGGTCGCGATCGGCTTTTCCTACGCGGTTCAGTTCGCGCCCGCTGCCATCACTGCTGTTCGCTCGACCAACTTGGACGGAATCTCTGCAACAACCTGGGCGATGGCGCTGTTCGAAGCGGTGGTGTGGTTCGTGTATGGGGTGGCGATATCCGATGCCGCGTTGGTCATCGGCGGAGCCGGTGGCACCGTGATGTCCACCGTCATCCTGGTTCAGGTCTGGCGATACGACCGGCCCGATGCTTCCACTCGGCTTGACTCGGCTTGGCGTCAGCTCGATGTGGTCGCAGAATCATTGAGATGAGTCCCTTCACACCAAACAAGTAGGGCGCCTTCGCCAACCTCTTGCATGTGCTGACCGGTCATCCCGTCGGTGCCGGGGGCGGCGCCGGCGTGCCGTAGGCGATTGTCGAAGGTGGCTCGCGTTTGTGATTCGGCCGCAAGCTCGCAAACTCGATCGAGCAACACGGCCAAATCGGCCTCGCTGTGTGCCAGGACGCGCTGCATGTCGGGATCTTCGACTGCGCCCCAGCTTTCGCGCAGTGTGGCAAGTTTCGAC
>JBPCTU010000413.1:0-10286 GCA_051011515.1 Acidimicrobiales bacterium | reverse complement strand
GGCACAGCCAGATCCGAGCCCGGGCCACCGTGGGCGGTTCGATAGCGCACGCCGACCCCGCGGCTGAATTGCCTGCTCTGCTGGTCGCGTTGGACGGCTCGGTGACGTTGGCCGCCAGTTCGGGTCCTGGCCGCGAGGTAAAGGCGGCCGACTTCTTCATAGGCCCGCTGATGACGTCGCGCGAGGCCCATGAGGTCCTCACCCAGGTCACCTTTCCCATCCACCCCGGCGATGTGGTCATCGACGAGGTTGCGACCCGTCCTGGCGACTTCGCGATTGTCGGCGCCGTTGCGGCGCTGGCCTTAGAAGCCAACACCATCAAGATGCCACGGATCGCCCTGTTCGGAGTAGGTGGCACACCTCAGAGAGCGGCCGCCAGTGAAGCTCTCCTCGAAGGTGCCGCGCCCACACCCGACACGATCTCAGGCGCGGCCGCCGAAGTACTCGGCGAGATCGAACCTCGAGGCGACCTACACGGCAGCTCCCAATACCGATCGCATCTCGCTGCGACGTTGGTAGAACGCTCACTTCGGAGGTTGCTGTGAGCACGTCCGTCGAGCTCACCATGACGGTCAATGGCACTGAGCGAGTCGTCCGATGCGAAACCCGGACCCTTCTTTCTGATGCACTGCGTTCCCACCTGGGCCTGACCGGCACCCACGTTGGCTGCGAACAAGGATCGTGCGGGGCCTGCACCGTGATCGTCGACGGTCGGGCTCAACGTTCTTGCCTAATACTCGCGGTACAAGCTCGCGGTGCGGTAGTAGAGACCATCGAGGGAGTGGTCGGCGAGCCTCAGAGCCGTCGAGACGAGGGCAAGGTCGTCGATCATCCGGTGCAGATCGCCATGCACGAGGAACACGGTGTCCAATGCGGGTTCTGCACACCGGGAATAGTCATGTCATTAGTTGCCGCTCACCGGCAGGGACTCGACGCTGACTCGGCCAAACGCGAGGTTCTAGACGGACACATATGCCGGTGTACCGGCTACGTGAACATCAGACGCGCGATCGACGCTGCCTGGCATGAAACCGGGCCTCGAGAGTGAGTCGGCCATGAGCGAGGCGCGTCGAACGTTCGTGGGCCAGCGCGTGCCGCGCGTCAACGATCACGCCCCGCTGCACGGCGAGGCCGAATTCGTCGACGACATGTCACCGCCTGGGCTATTACACGCAGCGATCGTGCGAAGCCCCGTTGCTCACGGGATCCTGCGAGGATTCGACGCTTCGGCGCTACCTTTCGGGGTGACCGTTCTCGGGCCACGAGATCTCGCAGCCCTGGTCTCCGCCGAGCTGCCCGTCATCTGGAAACTGGGGGATCAAACCCAGGTTTCGACACCGCTGGTGGATGACCACCTCCGCTACGTCGGCCAGCCGATCGGCATCGTCATCGCCGAGTCGCGCGCTGCGGCCGAGGATGGGGTCGATTTGGTCGAGCTGGACATCGAAGACTTCCCGTCGCTTGCGACGATGGCCGATGCCCTGGCACCTGACGCGCAACTCCTGTACCCCGAGTCAAAGAGCAACGTGTTGTGTTCGTTCCCGGCCGGTGATGACCCGGTCCACACTCAGAACGTCTTCGATGATTCGGACCGAGTGTTGTCGACGCGCATCACCATCGGCCGAGTGCACGGCCTTTCGATCGAACCTCGCGGCGTGGTCGCCGTTCCCGGTCAGCGTGGCTCGCTGACGATCTACACCTCGACCCAGACAGCGCACTCGGTCCGAGACGTCGTCTGCCAGGTGATGAGCAGACGTTCGAGCGCGGTTCGAGTCGTTGCTCCCGACGTTGGTGGAGGCTTCGGACTCAAGGATCATGTGTACGAAGACGAGCTCATGGCCATCATCGCTGCTGACCACCTCGGGTTACCCGTCAAGTGGGTCGAAGACCGGCTCGAGGCTTTCCTGACCACCACTCACGCACGAGACGAAGTACACGATGTCGAGATTGCATTCGACGCCGACGGAACACTCCGCGGCCTCCGCCTCGAATCGAAACGTAATGCCGGCGGGCGCTTCGCGATCTTCGGCGGCGGCCCCCTATTCACCGCGTTCGGCGTACTTCCTGGTCCCTACAAGTGGGAGGCAGTATCCGCCCACGGCCGACTAGTGGCAACAAACACGATGAGCACCGGCGCCTATCGGGGTTTCGGCCAAACCCAGGCCGCCTTGATCAGAGAGCGCGCAGTCGATCTCGTGGCTGCCGAGCTCGGACGTGACCGCGTCGACCTACGAGCACAGAACATGATCGGTTCCACCGAGCTGCCTTACCAGATCCGCACATTCCTCCAATACGACAGCGGCGACTACGAACGCGCGCTACGACGTGCCGCCGAACTCGTGGAGCCCGACGGAGAGCCAAGCGCAGACGAAGGCGACGGCCGGCTCCGCGGCACCGGGTACTGCTCATATGTGCAGATGTCGGGAATCGGGCCGAGCGACGCCAATGAGATGATCGGCCTCGAGATCGGCGGCTTCGAGTCGGCCAACGTTCGGCTCGAACCCGACGGCACGGTCCGGATCGCAACTGGTGTCTCACCACACGGCCAAGGTTTGGAGACGACGATCCCCCAATTGGTGGCCGACGAGTTGGGGGTCGACATCGGCGACGTCGAGCTGATCTGGGGAGACACCGACGCAACTCCGTACTCGGCGTACGGAACTGCCGCCTCCCGATCGATCGCATTGGGCGGCGGCTCCGCCGTTGTCGCATCCCGCGAGATCGCGGAGAAGATCCGGAACATCGCCGCCGAGATGCTGGAAGCAGCACCCGCTGATATCGAGTTGCGTGACGGCCAAGCCATTGTCGCCGGCACGAACGTTTCGGTCGCCATCCGCGAGGTGGCCAGACGTGCCTGGCAGGGGTTCGGAATGCCGGAGGACACCCAGCCCGGTCTTGCGGCAATGCACTCCTACGACCCCCCAACAGCAACGTTCTCCTATGCCACCCACGCGTGCCGGGTTGCGGTAGATCCCGACACCGGCCAGGTCGAAGTCGAGAAGTACGTGGTCGTCAACGACTGCGGCACGATGGTGAACCCCACCATCGTGGAGGGTCAGATCCATGGTGGCGTCGCCCAAGGACTGGGCGCTGCCCTTGTCGAGGAGATGGCGTACGACGAAACGGGCCAGCCGCTGTCGTCGACCATGCTGGACTACCACGTACCCGTGAGCGCGATGATGCCCGACATCGAAATCGAACACATCGAGACTCCGAGCCCGCACACGCCTGGCGGAATGAAGGGCATGGGTGAAGGCGGCACCAATGGCGCCTTCACGGCGCTCGTCAACGCGGTCGTCGCTGCGTTACCCCACGCCGACTGGACCGAGATCCGGACACCGCTGACACCGGCACGGGTCTGGGAAGCTGCAAGGCCAACAGTGGCATAATCGACTGGTGGACCCTCGGGGCCTGCTCATCGACATCGACGGGGTGCTGACTGTGAGTTGGCAACCGATCCCCGGCGCCGCTGACGCGTACGCGGAACTGCTACGCCGCGGAACACCCTTCCGACTTGCGACGAACACCACTTCCCGCTCTCGTAGCGAGGTCGCAGAGTTATTGACGGCGGCAGGGTTCCCTGTCGATTCAGCCCGCATCGTCACTGCTCCGGTGGCCACGGCTTCGTACCTTCGGTCGAACTTCGCCGACTCGACAGTCTTCGTGTTGTCGAGCGGGGACCTCTCGGCCGACTTCGAGGGGATCAACGTTGTCGGGGAAACCGATAACGCCGATGTTGTGGTGCTTGGTGGTGCGGGGCTGGTGTACACACACGACCAGTTGAACCACGTATTCAACCTGTTGTTGGGCGGTGCCGAGTTCGTGGCGATGCACCGCAACCTCTACTGGCGAACGGAGCGGGGCATGGAGCTCGATACCGGTGCCTATGCGATGGCGCTCGAGGCAGCAGTAGGGCGACCGCCGACGGTGATGGGCAAACCATCACCGGCGTTCTTCGCGGCAGCACTCGACGAACTCGGCGTCGAGGCCGCAGACGCCATGATGGTCGGCGATGACATCATCAACGATGTACTGGGCGCGCAAGAGTGTGGGATGACCGGTTGTCTGGTGATGACCGGCAAGTATCGACCCGACGCGGTGGCCGCCGCGCCTGGAGCAGCCAACCACACGATCAGCTCCTTTGGTGAGGTGATCGAAGGCCTACTAGACCCGGCGTAGACAGCTGCCGAACGCCGACCCAACATCAGCGCAATCCAGCGTCCCACGACGCTAGATTTCTCCCGACACCCCTCAACCGCAAGGAAACTCGATGGCGCAAGATCCGGCGATTGGACGCGAGATCCTCCCGATACCCGACGTTCCCGTGCGGACGTCACCGGCATTGCATGCGAGCGATGCGGAGGCCCCGCCCATCGAACCGCTACGGCCTCCCGAAGGCGCGCCCAACATCCTCATCGTCTTGATCGATGACATGGGTTTCGGTGCGAGCACGACGTTTGGTGGACCGTGTGAGATGCCCACGTTCGAACGGCTCGCTGCCGGGGGACTGACCTACAACCGCTTTCACACCACGGCACTGTGTTCACCGACTCGTCAGGCACTGTTGACAGGCCGCAACCACCACTCAGCAGAGATGGGGTCCGTCGGCGAGGTCGCGACATCCATGCCCGGTAATACATCAGTTCGCCCCAACTCTGTTGCGACGGTGGCCGAGATGTTGAAGCTGAACGGCTACAACACCTCCGCGTGGGGCAAGATGCACCAGACCCCGGCGTGGGAAACATCCGTCTCAGGACCCTTTGATCGCTGGCCCACCGGGGATGGCTTCGAGAAGTTCTGGGGGTTCGTCGCAGGCGAAACCAACCAGTGGGAACCCACCCTGTTCGAGGGCACAACGCCGGTGGAACCCAGGGCCACTCCCGAAGAGGGCTACCACATCACCGAAGAACAAGTCGATCTCGCAGTTGCCTGGATGAAGGCACAGAAGACGATGACCCCCGACAAACCCTTTTTCATGTACATGTCCTACGGCGCTACCCACGCGCCGCACCATGTTCCCAAGGAGTGGATCGACAAGTACAGCGGCGAGTTCGACAAGGGCTGGGATGTTGTGCGAACCGAGACCCTGGAGAAGCAGCTCGCGGCCGGGATCGTGCCCGAGGGCACCGAGTTGACGCCGCGGCCTCCGGGGGTCGAGGCATGGGACGACCTGACCGACGATCAACGCACTGTGGGAGCGCGCCTCATGGAGGCGTATGCAGGCTTCGCCGAACACACCGACGTTCACACTGGGCGCCTCATAGACGCACTCGAAGAGCTCGAGATACTCGACGACACGCTCGTCATCTACATCGCCGGCGACAATGGCGCTTCGGCTGAAGGAGGCCTGGACGGGGCCTTCAACGAGACTATGGCCCTCAACGGCGTCCCCGAAACTGTCGATGACATCCTTCCGCACCTCGACGACATCGGCTCACCACTGGCCTTCAATCACTATCCGGTCGGTTGGGCCCATGCGATGAACACCCCTTACCAGTGGACAAAGCAGGTGGCCTCGCACTTCGGCGGTACTCGAAACGGGTTGGTGATGCATTGGCCCAACGGGATCGCCGCCAGGGGAGAGATTCGTCAGCAGTTCCACCACGTGATCGACGTCGTGCCGACCCTGCTCGAGGCGGCTGGCCTGCCACAGCCGTACATGGTGAATGGCATCGCCCAGAAACCCATCGAGGGAGTCGCCATGACCTACACGTTCGAGGACGCCGACGCCCCGGAACGACACACCACTCAGTACTTCGAGATGTTCGGCAACCGGGGTATCTATCACAAGGGTTGGACGGCAGTTACAAAACACCGCACCCCATGGGAGATGGGCGCCGGCAATGTTCCAGACCTCGACGACGACGTTTGGGAGCTCTATGACACGAGCAGCGACTGGTCACAGAACAACGACTTGTCAGCGGAGATGCCGGAGAAGTTGCGCGAACTCCAGCAGCTGTTCCTGATCGAAGCGGCAAAGTACAACGTGTTCCCGATAGACGACCGAACGGGTGAGCGCTTCAATGCCACGATCGCCGGGCGCCCCGAGCTTCAATCAGGCCGGGCCTCCATGCGACTTGGCCCAGGGATGACGCACCTGACCGAGAACACATTGCTCAACGTCAAGAACCGGTCCCATACGGTGTCGGCACAGTTCGGAGTTCCTGCCGACGGGGCCGACGGGGTGATCGTTGCCCAGGGCGGCCGCTTCGCCGGATGGGCGCTGTACGTGCACGAGGGCCGTTTGGCGTATTGCCACAACTGGTTGGGGGGCGAGCGGTATTACGTGCGGGCCCCCGACGCCTTGCCCGAGGGCGAGGTCACCGTGCAGTACCAATTCGACTTCGACGGCGGCGCGCCAGGTGCCGGAGGTGAAGGGACGCTCCTGGTGAACGGCGACGTGGTCGCAACCGGAAGGATCGACAAGACCGTACCCTTCATATTCTCCGCCGACGAGACCATGGACATCGGTTGTGACACCGCCTCACCGGTCACCGACGACTACGGATCAGGGCCGACCAATGTCTTCAACGGCAAGCTCGAATGGGTCCAGATCGATCTCGAGGACGACGATGTGAGCCATCTCGAAGACCCCGAGGCCACCTATCACCGAATCCTGGCGCGGCAATAGGCGTCGCCAAAACCATCCCGCATCCAAGAACCCGAAGAACTCGGTTCTCAGTCGCCGCCTAGCGGGTCCCCGCCTGGTTTGGGCGTTTGGGTATGCCAAGCGTCGTTCGGGTCGTTGACCACGTAGGTGTTGGACATCTTGTCCCAGAGGTTCTGCTTGTTCTTGTCCCAGAAGGGCCAGAGGGCAAGGATGTAGAAGGTCACCTGCACCACGATCCACACCAAAATTCCCAGCACCCCACGCACCCAGAACATCTTTCCGATGTTGCAAGGCTGCATCGTGTCGGCCCTGATGACTCGCTGATTGAGGAGTTTCTTAGCCGGAGTCTGGCCGCTGTTACCGGTGAACGCCGCCCAGATGATCCACCCGATGACCAGGGTGAATATGACCAGGAGTCCCTCGAAGAACCAGGCGCCCAGGCGTGCCCAGGGGCTCACCTCACTGACACCTGGCGGCAGCGGAAGAGCATCGTCGGCGGGCGGAGGTTGGTTGTCAGGATGCACGTACGGCGCATACCACTTACCGTCGCTCGCCTGCCACCAGCCCTCACCTTCTGATTGGTCAGCCATCTGCAACTCCCCTCCGGTCTCGCCGAGCAAAGCTAATACACAGACGGCGCTGGGCTCGAATGCAACGCCGTGTCCGACCTCGCCCGGCGGCGCCAACCGGATTCGTGAAAACATCGGGTCATGGAAAGTCAGCTGCAAGAACTGTTGGATCGACAAGCAATCAGCGACGTCATGATGCGATACGCCCGCGGGATAGATCGCTTCGACATGGATATGGTCCGATCGTGTTACCACCCGGGCGCCACAGACGATCACGGATCCTTCAAAGGCCCCATCGAGGAGTTCATCCCCTGGGTCGAGACTCGGCTGGAGGAGTTCGACTCGATCATGCATTTCCTGGGCAACATGTTGATCGAACTCGAAGGCGACACAGCCCACGTCGAGACCTACTGCGTCTCGTACCACCGCCTGAAAGGTCAGGACGTCGACACGCTCTTTGGGTTGCGATATGTCGACAGGTTCGAACGGCGAGCCGGCGACTGGAGGATCGCCGAGAGGCGCATCGCAGCCGAATGGAACCGACGCGACGACGTCGACGCACCAGGTTTCGGTCCCGAGTTCATCCGGGGCGAGCGCGCACCCGCGGACATCGTCTACGACCGCTAGGACTCCTCGGGAGGCAACGACCCGGTTCCTAGAAAGCTCGTCAGGGCCGCGTTGACGGCGATCGGGCTCTCGATCGTCGACAGGTGCCCGGCCTTGGGAATGACATAGAGCTGGGCGCCCGGAACTGCGTCGGCGATGACCGTGGACCGAGGAACCGGCTGAGGGTCGTCATGTTCGCCAACCATCACCAACGTCGGGACCTCGATCTGCTCGAGCTGGTCAACGAGGGAATCCCGGCCGAAGATCGCCCGGCCGAACCTAACGAGACTCTTGACGTCGTTGGCCGTCATACGATCGCGCCAGACCGCGACCTCCTCAGACCGCTTCGGGTCGTTCAAGAAATCCGGGCCGAACATGATCGACATCGTCGTGTTGGTGACCGGACCGAATCCCGCCGTCCTCAGAACAGCGAACATCGCTTCGTACTTGACGCGCTTCACCAACGACTCGGCTTCGGCCGAGGTGTCCATCAAAACAAGACTGGCCAACAGCTCTGGACGTCGGAGCGCGAGCCTGAGCCCGACGAAGCCCCCTGTCGAGAGTCCAACGAAGTGGCAGGGCGCTGCGCTCGTCGCCTCGATGAAGGCTTCCGCGTCGCGATAGATCGCGTCCATGTTGTAACTCTCCGCGGGCCGATCGCTCTGGCCGTGGCCTCGGTGGTCGTAAGCAAGGACGCGGTAACGCTGCTTGAGGGCCCCGATCTGGTCAGCGAACTGGCGGTGATCGACGAGGTAGCTGTGAGACATGACAACTGTCTCAGCGCCGCTGCCGGCCTCCTCGTACGCCAGGGACAGCCCATCAACTGTGAGCCGCTTCATCAACCCGACGCTAGCAGTGCCGATATCGCTTGTATCAGGGCCGGTATTCTGGCCGCGTCGGACCAAGCGAGGCACTGTGCGCGCCGTGATCTTCAGCGACGTCCCGTCTCTAACATCGATACGGCTCTCCGAGGCCACCCTCGCGGCCGCACGTAACTGCGAGGACTTCGAGGTCTGTGGGTTCGTGACGGCAGTTGACCGACCCACCAAGGGACCCCTCGAGCGCCTGAAATCCGATGCCCGGCGGCTCTTGGAGGCGACAACGGGCGGCGGTTGGCCGAACGTCTGGAATCCGAACCTCCAGCGTCTCGCAGAACACTCGAAGCTGCCTTACCTCGTTGCAGAGGAGGGCGTGAACTCGTCGGTGTTCGTGGAGAGGCTCCATCGTGACCTACAGCCGGATGTGATCCTTTCGTACTTCGCCACCAGCATCTTCAAGCCGGTGTTGCTCGACTCGGTCAGCCAGGCCGTCAACTACCACGATGGTCTTCTCCCCCACTACGCGGGCCTGGGCGCGACGAGCCATTCGATCCACCGTGGCGAGTCGTTCTCCGGTTACACCTTCCATCGAATGACTCCAGGGATCGACGATGGACCGATCCTGATCCAGGGCAAGGTGATGGTCACCGAGACCGCCACACTCAGATCGGTGAATCGAGCGAAGGTGACATCTGCGACAGCCGAGGTCCCAGATCTGATCGACCAGATTCGGGCCGACCGTCCCGGATCACCACAGTCCGGAGAGGGCAGCTACTTCAGCCAGGCCGCTTATGGCGAGGTGACCAAGATCGAAGACCCGAACACATTGACCGCCGCGGAACTGAGGCTGCGCGTTCGGGCGTTCGGGACACTCGAAGTCAGGATCGACGGCGCCACCGAATACGTCACCTCGGTCGCTTCCGCTTCAGCCGGCGACCCACTGTCATTCGCGACATCAGACGGTCAGGTGTTGAAGGCAACGCGCATCGCGGATCTTCCCACGGCACTCATTCGAGGCCGCCGCCGACTCCGTGGGAAACTAAGGGCATGATTCGGCTCGGAACCATCGTTCTTGGTGTCGAGGACGTGGAGCGAGCGGTGTCGTTCTGGTCGGCCGTCCTCGAATACGAACCTGTCCGCTTCCCAGGCAGCGAGAACGATTTCACGATCCTGCGACCACCGTCAGGCGTGGGCACCAGGGTGGCCGTTCAGCGCACCGAGACGCCAGCGCAGGAACACCCACGGGTTCACCTGGATCTAGTCGTGGACGATGCCGAAGAGCAGGCTTCTGAGACAGAGCGCCTGGTGGCGCTCGGTGCCACCCGCGTCGACTGGGGCTCTTACCCCGAAGATCCCGACTTCATCGTGCTCGCCGACCCCGATGGAAATCGGTTCTGTGTTGTCGACGCAAGCCACGATTGAGTTTCACGTCGAGGTGTCGTAAACGACCCTGACCCCGCCGTAGTCGTACGTTTGGGTCGCGATGACTCGCATCGGTCCGTCGTAGGGTTCGGTGAAGAGCGGGATTCCTTCGCCTATCGCCTCGGGCATGATCGTGATGTCGAGCGTGTCGACCGCGCCACCCAGCAGGCCCGCAGTGACAACACTGCCACCACCGAAAACCCAGGTTCGACCCGGCGTCTCGGCAGCGAAATCGGAGATCGCCTCAGCGGTAGGGGCTGC
>JBPCTU010000412.1:0-2981 GCA_051011515.1 Acidimicrobiales bacterium | reverse complement strand
CAACCGATCCATCCCGATCTGGTTGGGAGGATTCAGCGAGGCTGCGTTCCGTCGCGCCGGCCATGTCGGCGACGGTTTCATCTACGCGGGAGACTTCGACCGATGCAGCGTCGGTCTCGAACGTGTACAACACCACCTGGTTTCCAACGGACGGGACCAGGCCGGGTTCGGTCACGAGATGATCATGAACCGGGCGCGATCGCCCCAGGAGTCGGCAGATACCGCTCGCCGGTGGCGCGATGCCGGGGGCACTCATGCGTCGGTGGTCTCGATGCACCAAGGCTTCGACAGCATCGACGCACACATCGAGTTCTTCGGGACCGTCAAAGACCTGATCGGATAACCCGGCCCGGGTCAGACCAGCTTCGTTGTCGGTAGCTCCTGCAGACCATGGCCGGCCAACTCGGCTACGGCGGGGACCGGATCAGGGTCCTGCGCAAGATCGGCATCCTCGGGGTCGAAGTGCCGTCCGGTCCCATCGATCACCCAATACGAGGCTTCGAGAGCGATTCCATTGTTGTCGGTGAAATAGACCGACTTCATGACTCCGTGATCGACGATGTCGGTGACCTCAGACCCGGCCGCGCGGATCCTGTCGGCCAGCACCTCGAGAGCGTGTTCGTCGGGCACATTGAAGGAGAGATGGTCGAGCTGAACCGGGTACGGCGCGGGTGACCCGGCGCCGGACTGGAAGGTCTCGGCGCCCTCGATCTCGAAGAAGGCCACAGTGTTGCCCGGACTGATCTCGAAGAAGTAGTGGCGCATCGGGCCGGCCATCATTGTCAGAACCAACGGCATGCCCAGCACTCCGGCATAGAAACGAACTGTTTCGTCCATGTCGGGTGTGACCAACGCCAGATGGCTGATGCCCCGCCAATCGGGGGGTGCTGGGAGTTCTTCCATCCTCCTATTCAACATCGTCTCGAGCGCCTCTGCAGCAAGCAGACGTCCAAGGCACCGTCGTTCGTTCCACGCTTGGGCGGCTGGTTGTTGGCGCGTCGAGATCGACGGACATCATGGCAGCCCCACTGGGGCGCACCTAGTGTGCGATAACGACCCCAGCGGCCATCTGCTGAGGTCCTTCCCAACCCGGCCTCCCCCCTCCCAATGCGCCCAGCACAGACCGAGTTCTCCCCCACCGACGGGCATCCGCAACGTTGGGGGATTCTCGCCATCATGTGCAGCTGCTTGATACTGGTCGTCGCCGGGGTCAGCTCGCTGAACATCGCCATCCCGTCGATCATCGACGCGCTCGAACCGAGCAGCACCCAGACGCTGTGGATTGTCGACGGCTACGCGTTGGTGTTCGCGGGGCTCCTTCTTCCGGCCGGAGCGATCGGTGACAGATACGGCCGCAAGGGTGCGCTCCTGTCCGGGCTGGCAATGTTCGTCGGCGGAGCGTTGTGGGCGGCTTGGGCCAGCGATGCAACGGCTCTGATTCTGGCACGGGGTTCGATGGGGGTGGGAGCGGCCTTCATAATGCCGGCGACGTTGTCCATCATCATCTCGGTGTTCCCGCTGAGGGAGAGAGCCAAAGCCATCGGGGTCTGGGCGGGTTTTGCCGGGGCCGGCGGCGCCATCGGCATAGTTGCCGGCGGGGCGTTGCTGGAGAACTACTGGTGGGGTTCGGTGTTCCTCATCAACGTCCCGATCGCCATCGCAGCTGCGGTTCTCATCGCCGCCGTCGTGCCGACATCACGTGATGAGAACGAGACGCCACTGGACGTCGTGGGTTCGCTTCTGTCGATAGCGGGGCTGGGGTCATTGGTGTACGCCATCATCGAAGGTGGTGAGGCGGGCTGGACCGAAGGGTCGACGATCGGCTGGTTCGTAGCCGCCGCCGTGTTCCTGACCGGCTGGGTGTTGTGGGAGCTGCGGACGCCGAACGCGTTGCTCGACCCAAGGCTGTTCCGCAGAATCCCCTTTGGGCTGGGCAGCCTGACCATCATCGCCGCGTTTGCGGTGATGTTCGGAATGTTCTTCATCATCACCCAGTATTTCCAGTTTGTTCAGGGCCACGGACCGCTCTCGGCGGGCCTGCGAAACCTCCCGTTCGCGACGACAATGCTCATCGTCGCCCCCTTCAGCTCCACTGTGGCCGGCCGCTTCGGCAAGCGCTACACGATGGTCTTGGGACTGGCTCTACAGGTCATCGGCTTCGTGGTCATGTCTCAGCTGGACGTCGAAACGGCCTATGGCGTCGCGGCGCTCGGGATGGTGCTGATGGCAGGGGGCATGGCGTTGCTCATGCCGGCCGCATCCGAAGCAATCGTCTCGTCGGTCCCTCCGAGCAAGGCAGGCGTTGGTTCGGCGTGGAACGACTCGACGCGCGAGATCGGTGGCGCCCTCGGCATCGCAGTCATGGGTACGTTGCTGGCGAGCGGATACCGGTCGAGCATCGAAGACTCAGCTTCAGGGTTTGGCGAAGAAGCCGCCGAGTCGATCGAAGAAGGCATCGGACCGACACTGAGGATCGCTGCGGAGGAACAGTCACCCGAACTGGCGGTCGCAGCCCAGGACGCCTTCATCGACGGTCTCTCGCTGGCCTTCACGACAGCTGCCGTCGTAGGGGTCGTCATCGGTCTGCTCGTGCTGGTGCGATACCCGAGGCGAGGTTTCGAACCCGCAGCGGTAACCGAGGAGCAAGCCGCGGTCTGAGTCTCTTCTCGCCCCGGGCGGCACATTGGGCTCTCAGGCCCTCATTGACGCGTCACATAGGCCTGATGGCCTGGATGACGGGCAGATGACCTAGGCATCAAGTCCTGTTCGCAGCCGTGTTGTCAAGAAATCCCCCCCGGCGCCGAGATTTGAAGTGGTCAGACGGACACTGGCGTCGATGGGTCGATCCTCATGCTCAAGCGAAGAAAATCAGGCGATGCAGATCGCGGCGCAGCGATAGTCGAGTTCGCGCTCATTCTGCCGCTGTTGATGATGCTGGTTTTCGGTGTCGTGCAGTTCGGACTGCTGTACAACCGCCAACA
>JBPCTU010000411.1:0-2612 GCA_051011515.1 Acidimicrobiales bacterium | reverse complement strand
GTGGGTTTTGCCGATGTTTTAAAAAGCCTCTGAACACACACGCAGAGAGAGTTGTTCTGCAAGCGGAAAGCGCGCACCCTTTCGCTCTTCACGCTGGCAGAACACGTAGCGGGTACTGTCACCGGCTAAGGCAGATCCATGAGCTGGAATCGCGGGTTCCTGCTCTCTTCGAAGGTGTGTTGCATGGCTGGTGAGAAGCTCCGGGTCGATTATCTGATCAAAGGAGCCGGTGCGGTCGGCATGGCGTTCGCCGACACCGTGTTCCACGAATCAGAGGCCACCATGGCCATAGTCGATCGCCGCGATTGTCCGGGCGGGCACTGGAACGATGCCTATCCCTTCGTCCGCCTACACCAGCCGTCGGCAACCTACGGCGTCAACTCGCTGCCCCTAGGCTCCGGATCTCTCGACAAGGTCGGACTCAATCAAGGATTCCAGGAGCTTGCGTCGGGACACGAGGTCGTCGGGCACTTCGATCAGTTGATGCGCCAGCGATTCCTGCCTTCTGGCCGGGTCCATTTCTTCCCGATGAGTGAAGTAGACGATGGCGGGAAGGTCATGTCGCGATTGTCGGGGGCGCAAGTCGATATCGAGGCGGGCATTCTTGTCGACGCCACCTACTCGAACATGTCGATCCCAGCCACCACGACGCCCCCGTTCTCGGTGGCAGAGCAGAGCGTCTGCGTCCCAGTGAACGATCTTCCTCGTCGAGCCGCCGAGTTTCGAGATTTCGTAGTTGTAGGCGCGGGCAAGACAGGCATGGATGCGTGCGTCTGGCTCCTCCAGAACGGTGTCGATCCCGACAGGATCAGGTGGATCATGCCCCGTGATTCGTGGGTACTGAACCGGGCGAACGTGCAAGCATCCGAAACCCACTTCGCGGCTTTGTGCAAGAGCCTGGCCGACCAGGTTCAGGCCGTTGCGGAAGCCGATTCCGCGGCCGGAATCTTCACCCGGCTGGAAGAAATGGGGGAGCTACAGCGCATCGACCCGGACGTAGAGCCCGAGGCCTACCACTGTGCGATTCTCAGCGAGGATGAGATCGCCGAGCTCCGGCGGATTCCCAACATCATCCGTATGGGGCACGTTGTATCCATCGGGGGCGACGAGATCCAGCTCGATGGAGGGACGATCCCCACTAGTGCCGAGTGCCTGCACATCGACTGTTCCGCCACGGGGATCCCCGGCAGGGACCCGGTTCCCGTTTTCAACGGCGATCGCATCACCCTCCAATGGGTACGTACGTGTCAGCCGACATTCAGTTCGGCGTTCGTTGGCCACGTCGAGTGCACCTTCGGCGACCCTGGTGTCAAGAACCGACTGTGCCCGCCAATCTCTCCGCCGACTACACCACAGGACTGGGCGCGGATGCTCCAGATCGAGTTGGCAACCAGGGCCACATGGCAGGAGTTCCCAGAGTTGGGGGACTGGCTGGCCGAGTGCCGGCTCGACCCTTTCGCCAAGTTTGCTCGAACCAGGCTTGGGACCGATGAAGAAGCCCTCGCTCAAATTCAGCGATACCTCGAATACATCGGCCCGGCCGCGGACAAGCTGCACGAGTTGATGTCTGAGTGAGCGTGTCGGCCCTTCGAGCGGGCGCAACCATCGACACTTAGGGAGCCCGATGGAAGAGATAGCCATTCAGAACGGCGATGTTTCGATTCGTGCCGAAGTCACAGGTGACGGCCCGGTGATCGTGTGTGTTCACGGTTGGCCGGAGAACCCGCATTCGTGGAGGCACCAGGTAGCGCACTTCTCGGCAGCCGGGTACCGCGTAGCCGCCATAGACGTTCGGGGTTATGGGGGCAGCACGGCGCCTGCGGACGTGTCGAGGTACACCTTGAAGGAGTTGGCCGGCGATGTGGCAGCAGTTGCCGAGGCCCTCAGCGACGAACCGGTGGTGCTGTTCGGACACGACTGGGGTGCGCCCATCGTTTATCACACGGCGATCAGGCATCCGGAGGTGGTCGCTGCTGTTGCCGGCTTGAGCGTTCGTCACATAGCACCCATGGGTGTGTCATTGCTCGACGTGTTCGACCAGCTGCGCCCCGACAAATTCTTCTACATCCTTCACTTTCAAGAGCCGGGCGTGGCAGAAGCCGAGTTCGAGGCCGATCTGCGCACCGGGCTGAAGCGGGTGTACTTCGGCGGATCGGGCGACGCTCCCGACAACAGCTGGATCCGAGATGCACCTCGAGGCACTCCGTTCATGGATGTGTTGCCAGGGGCACCTGATGGCCCATTGGCGTGGTTGCCCGACGAAGACCTCGATGTGTTCTCAGCGGCATTCGAGCGGGCTGGGATGACCGGCGGATTGAATCGCTACCGCGCCATTCCGTTCGATGTCGAGGCCGACGCGGACATCGTCGGAGCACCCGTTGACCACCCATGTTGTTTTATCGGCGGCGAGAAAGACCTCGTCAGGCGCATGGTGCCAGGACATGATGGCTTCGCGGTCGCAGGCGAGAACTGCAACGATTTTCGGGGCGCCACCATTCTCCAGGGGGTAGGTCACTGGGTTCAGCAAGAAGCTCCGGCCGAGACCAACGCCGCATTGGCTGACTTCCTCGGGTCGCTGTCCTAGCGATTCCGGCGCCCGGTCTGTCGGCCGC
>JBPCTU010000410.1:0-5615 GCA_051011515.1 Acidimicrobiales bacterium | reverse complement strand
GACCGGAGTTGGTTGACGTGAACGATGTGGGGGTCGCCACCTGCGAGCTCGATGGCACGCGCAGCCTCGCTGTCACGGTTGGTGCCGGACGCGTGAGGTATGAGGATCGGAGGGGCCGTCATCGCTGACCCTTGAATGCGCTCACCGCTGCTTCGAGTGGGATGTCGATGAGGCCGCTGTTGGTGGTGTCGACTGCGACCACGAGGCGACCTCCGGACGTGACCTGACCGATTCTGCGGCTGTGTTTGCCAAGGACGTTGACCATTTCTTCTCGGACGGAGGCGTCGGAGGCCAGCACGAGGCGGCCGGGCGCTTCGTTCACCAGCGCGATGAACGGGTCGAGGTCGTCGCCGGGGATCTCGACTTCGATGCCGACTCGGGCGGCGATTGCCATCTCGGCGACCGCCGCCACGATGCCGCCGTCGGAGCAGTCATGCGCTGCGGTGACCAGTCCTCGCGAGATGACCTGGTGGACCGCCCCGTATCGGGGGAGAGGGTCAGCGACCATGTCTGGCACGGTCGATGCGTCGAGGCCGAAGACCATGTCGGCTACCGAACCCGCCAAACCCGGCGCGTGCGTGCCGATCAACCAGAGGTCGTCGCCCGGATTCATCCCGGCACTGGTAATTGCTCGAGACAGGTCCGGGACGAGACCGACGGCGGAGATCAACAGGGTGCCCGGTATTGCTCGGCCCTCGAACTCGTTGAACAGGCTGTCCTTGCCCGAGATGAACGGCATTCGATACAGCCGGGCAGCGTCGGCGCATCCCTGCACGGCTCGCACCAGGCTGCCGAGGCGATCGGGTTTGGTTGGGTCTCCCCAACAGAAGTTGTCCAGCACCGCCACCTGGTCGGGGTCGCCGCCCACTGCCACCAGATTCCTGACCGCCTCGTCGAACGCCATGAGTGCCATCGCGTAGGGATCGTGCAACCCGACTCGGGGACAGATTCCGTTGCTCAACACCACCGCCGTCGGCGAAGCCTCGGTTCCCAGCGGCTTCAGGACAGCGGCGTCGGCTGGGCCGTCTTGTTCGGGCCCGACAAAGGGACGGACGACGGTGCCGCCACGGACCTCGTGGTCGTAGCGGCGGACGATGTCCTCATTCGAGGCGACATCGGGATGAGCCAGCAAGGCAAGGACTCCTTCGCTGTCGAGCGTCGGCACGCCGATCGCCGAAGGCGATGAGTCCGTCCAGGCGGCGACCAGCTCGCGCCGAGGGAGGCCGTCGTGTAGGAACGTCATGTCCATGTTGACTACCGGCGTGTCGCCGTATCGCACCACGAGTTGTCCGTTGCCCGTGAACGAACCGAGATCGGTCAGTTCGACATCCCACTCGTCACACAGCGCTTGGAGTGCCGCGAGCTTCGTCGGGGGGACCGCCATGACGATTCTCTCTTGGGCTTCCGAGAGCCAGATCTCCCAGGGTTGGAGCCCGGCATACTTCAGCGGAACCACGGCCAGGTCGACCTCGACGCCAAGGTCCTCGCCCATCTCGCCAACCGCCGACGACAACCCGCCGGCGCCGCAGTCGGTGATGGCGGTGTACAGCCTGAGGTCCCGCGCCCGCTCGACGACTTCGATGCAGCCCTTCTCGGTGATGGGGTCGCCGATTTGAACAGCTGATCCCACGGTGTCGACCGTTGCTGAGTCCATGCCCGCTGAAGAGAACGTGGCGCCATGGATCCCGTCGCGGCCTACACGGCCGCCAATCGAGACGACGCGGTCGCCAACGTTCGCGTCCGTGGGGTGGCTTCCGTGAGGAAGCAGGCCAAGGGCCCCGCAATAGACCAGCGGGTTGGCGGTGTAACCCGCGTCGTAGACTACGGCGCCGTTGACCGTCGGCAGGCCGAGCTTGTTGCCGTAGTCGCCGATTCCGGCAACCACGCCGTCGCGAATACGTCTTGGATGCAGAACACCAACCGGCAGCTGGTCGTCGGGAAGATCGGCTGGTCCGAAACAGAGAACGTCGGTGCAGGCGATGGGCCTCGCCGATACTCCGAGGATGTCGCGCACGACTCCGCCGACACCAGTGTTGGCCCCACCAAACGGTTCCAGGGCGGACGGGTGGTTGTGCGTCTCGACCTTGAACGCCAAATCGTTGGCATCGTCGAACGCGATGATGCCGGCATCGTCAACGAAGGCCGATCGAAGCCACCATGGATCGATCTCCTCGGTGGCGTCGCGTAGTGCCTTCAGCAGCCCGTTGTGGGTGGATGTCGTGGTGACTCCGTCGGCGCTGGTGTGGGTCAGCTCGATCGTGGCCCGAAACGTCTTGTGCACGCAGTGTTCGGACCAGGTTTGGGCCAGGGTTTCCAATTCGGCATCGGTCGGCGCCCGCTCGAGGTTTCCGAAGTGAGCCTGGATGGTTGCCATCTCTGGCACATCCAGCGACAACACGCGCTCCCGGCTGAGCTGTTCGAGTTCGGCTTCCGATAGGCCGGCGAGTGGAACCTCGCCAACGGTTATCGCACCGTCCGAAGCATCGGCGAAGGAAGGGGCGAGCTCTCCCTCGACAGATCTCTCGATCGTGTCGTTGGCCAAGAGTCGTCGGGTGATGGTGGCGACGTCGTTGTCGTCCAGGTCGCCTACGAGGTCGAATCGGCGGGCGGTCGAGACCTGAATTGGTGGCAGACCGAGTTGGGCAGCGGCCCGTTCGAGTTCGCGTGCCTCGCCGTCGGTGGTCCCCGGCAGGAAGGCCACCTCGATCGCCCGACCAAGACTTGCGGGTGGGTCGTCGACGGCGTGAGACGCGACGATGGGATCGACCAGTACGTCTTGGCACAGCCGGCTGATCTGGGTGTCGTCGAGTTGGCCGGACAAATGGAACACCCGGGACACATGGCACGCTTCCAGGCCATTGACGCCTATCGATGGGGCGGCAGCCATGACCGCTGCTGCCTCTACATCATCGAGTGTCACCACATCGATTCGCCGCGCCACGCGGGCACAACCTAGTGGTGGTTCCCACCTCGGTCGCGTCATCTAGAGCACCTTGTCGGGCCGGCCCTAGACTTCAACGCGTGATCCTCACCGAAATCGACCACATCGCCATCGCCGTCAACGATCTGGACGAAGCGATCGCTTTCTATGAGAACGCCTTTGGTGCCAGGGTTGAGCACCGAGAACAGATCGAGCGCGACGGGGTCGACGAGGCGTTGTTGAAGGTCGCCGAGAGCTACGTGCAGCTGATCACGGGTACCCGGGACGACTCACCGGTGGCGAAGTATCTCGAGAAGAAAGGTGAGGGGCTCCATCATGTGGGCTACCGGGTCGACGACTGTGCCGCAGCGTTGGCATCGATGGTCGAGGCGGGTGCCACGCCGATCGACTCCGAGCCGAGGCCTGGCTCGCGGGGCACCACCATCGCGTTCATCCACCCCAAGGGTGCGTACGGCACGCTCATCGAGTTGGTTCAGGAGTAGCCAGCGGCTGCACCTTCAGTGACAGGAACTGGATGGGCAGCTCGATCAGTTGTGTGGGCCCGTGGGTGACCTCTCCGTGGAGCTGCATCGTGTCGCCTCGGCGAAGGACGTAGCGTTTCGAGCCGTAGCCGTACTCGACGACGCCCTCAACCATGAATATGAACTCGACGCCGGAGTGCTGGAAGAGCGGGAACACTTCGTCGGGTTTGGTGATGGTCACCAACACCGGCTCGATCTCGCGTAGCGGGCCTCTCAGTGAACCCAGATCCTGGTAGGTCCGTCCCTTGCCGCCGCCTTCGTGGGCGATGTCGAGTCCTTTGCCGGCGGGCACGATGATCGCATCGTGCTCCTCATCGAGGCCTCGGAAGAAGGCGGTGAATGGCACGCCGGCGGCGTTCGCCAGCGCGGTCATGGTGCCAAAGCTCGGTGAGGTCTGACCGTGCTCGACCTTGGAGAGCATCCCCAACGACAGTCCGGCTTGTTCGGCGAACTGTTCCATCGTGAGGCCCAGATCCAGCCGGACCTCCCTCACCCGCTTGCCGACGACCTGGCTGACCTCGTCGGCTGTGAGCTGGCCCGGGCGCTGGTTGACTTCAGCCACGCGTGTCTCGATCGGTCAGAACAGCGTGAGGTACTGGTCGACCTCGCCCTGAGTGACTTCGTGATGGTGGGCCAGGAACTCGTCGCGTTTCACCTTCGCGAAGTAGTCGCGGTATGGGCCGTCGGCGGTGTCGCCGAACGCTCCAGCGAGGACGTCGTTCTCGGCGAGGTTGTCGGCGGCGTGTAGAAGCGTGGCCGGCAGCGTGGTGATGCCTCGCGCCGCAACCTCCTCGGCGGGGAGCGCGAAGAGGTTGGCGGTGTTCGGTACGCCAGGGTCGAGTTGGTTGTCGATCCCGTCGAGGCCACATGCCAACATGGCGGCGAACATGAGGTAGGGGTTGGCGGCGCCGTCGCCGAGGCGCACTTCGAGGCGATCTGGTTCTGGTACCCGGATCATCTGCGTGCGGTTGTTGCCGCCGAAGGCCGCGTAGGCGGGTGCCCAAGTCGCTCCAGAGGTAGGCGCACCGACACCCATTCGTTTGTATGAGTTGACGATCGGGCAGGCAACTGCAACCAGGGCCGGCGCATGGGCGATCAGGCCGCCGGCGAAGCTGTAGGCCATCTCGCTGAGGCCGAGGCCTTTGCTGTCGTCGCCGTCGCCTCCCACGAAGAGCGGTTGATCGTCTTCGGACCAGAGGCTCAGGTGGGCGTGGAGTCCGTTGCCGGTTTTGTCGGCGAATGGTTTGGGCATGAATGTCGCATAACGGCCATCACGCTGGGCCATCGTGTGGATCATCAGGCGGAAGAGGATGAGCCGATCGGCCGTCGTCAGCGCATCCGAGTACTGCCAATTCTGTTCGTACTGCCCGTTGGCGTCCTCGTGGTCGTTGGCGTAGTTGCCCCAGCCCATGGCATTGAGGTTCTTCGACACTGCCGTGAGGTGAGGGAGCATGCGCGTGAGGCCACGGGCGTCGTAACAGGGGAGTGGATCGACGTCTCTCTCGTCGGCAACAGAGATCGATCCGTCGTCGTTTTTAACCACCAGCGAGTACTCGGCTTCGACGCCTGCCTTGAGGACCAGGTTCCTCTTCGCGAGATCATCCAACGCACGCCGCAGAATGACCCGCGGCGCGTATGGCCACAACTCACCCTCGACGGTGGGGTCGCACTGCATTGCCGCGACGTTCGGCTGCCATGGAAGTTGGGTGTAGGAAGAAGGATCCGGGAGCGCCAAGATGTCGGGGCTGGACGGGTCTTGGCCCATCGGCCCAGCCGCGAAGCCTGCGAAACCGGCGCCATCGGCCATGAGGCCGTCGAGAGCCTCCACCGGCACCAACTTCGCGCACGGTTTGCCGTGCATCTCGACGAACATGGCGTAGATGAACTCGACGCCGTCGGCTTCGGCTCTCGTTCGGACATCGTCGAGCGTTTCCATCGTGGCCCCCGGGCTCGGTGGCGAACGGGCGCTCGCCACCTCCTGTGCGAACCACTACTGTAGGTGAAGATCCTTCACCGCTGTCAAAAGTCTGTCCCGGGCGCCGAATGCAGGTCGCGCCCCCGTCCGTTCACCTGATCCGGAGCTCGTATGTGTGGAATCGTCGGCTTGTTCCTCAAGACCGAGAGGTACCGTCCCGAGCTCGGTCGGCTGACCG
>JBPCTU010000409.1:0-9479 GCA_051011515.1 Acidimicrobiales bacterium | reverse complement strand
TTCTCCAACAAGAGAACCGACAGCTACGGCGGCTCGTTCGAGAATCGCCTCCGCCTGCCGCTGGAAGTCATGGAGGCAGTCAGAGCCCAGGTCGGAGAGGACTTCGCCGTCGGCATCCGAGTCAGCGCTGATGAATTCGTTGCCGGGGGTCTGGAGCCGGCAGAAACCAGCGCACAGGTCGACTACCTGCTCGATCGACAGCGCATCGACTACATCAGCGTCTCTCAATCGAACTACGTGTCGATCGACACGATGATCCCCGACATGAGCTACCCGCGAGCTCCATTTGCCCACTACGCGAAGGAGATCCGCCAGGTCGCTCGGGGCGTGCCGGTTTTCGCCGTCGCCCGTCTGGTCACCCCCGAGCAGTGCGAAGAACTTCTGGAGACCCAGGTCGCCGATGCGGTGTGCCTCGTACGACCACTGATCGCCGATCCTGAGCTGCCCAACAAGTCGCGCGACGGGCGCCGGCAGGACGTGAGGGAGTGCATCTCCTGCAATGTCGGTTGCCGAGGTGGTCCTCACCGAGGCAGCCCCATCGCGTGTTTGGTCAACCCCGTCGTCGGTTATGAGGCCCAGTGGGGAATCGGCAAGGTCCAACCCGCAGCTACCTCGCGCCGCGTCCTAGTCGTCGGAGGCGGGCCAGGAGGACTGAAAGCTGCCGAGACTGCGGCCATCAGGGGCCACGACGTCACCCTCGTGGAAGGTGCCGAGACACTTGGCGGGCAGGTGTTGGTGGCCGCCGCAGCGATGCCTTACCGGGATGAGTTCGCCAACTCGGTGAGATTCTTGGAGCGCCAACTCGACCAACTGGGAGTTTCGGTGATCCTCGGGCAGCGCGCCGATACCGAATTCATCGACGGCCACTCCCCCGAGGCCATCGTCGTCGCGACCGGCTCCAGGCCGGGGCGACCCGACATCCCTGGGGCCGAAGAGGCGACGGTTTACACACCACACGATGTCGTAGCCGGCCAGCTCGGCAAAGCGGGACGCGTGATCGTCATCGACAGCGGAGAGGCCGATTGGAAGTGCCTCACAACTGCTGAGCGGCTGGGCGAGGACGGCAACAACGTCACGATCATAACGCCGGTCCCGATCGGCGCAGAGATGGACACGTTCAGCAAACCACCGATGCTTCGCCGACTCAGGGCAGCGGGCGTGGACTGGATCGAATACCACGGCGCCACCGCGATCGAACCCGGCCGCGTCCAGATCCGCGAAGGTTTCACCGGCGACCTCCAGTGGCTGAACGCTGACGCCGTGGTGGCCGCTTGGTACGGAGAGGCCGAAGATTCTCTCTTGGCCGAGCTACGCAACCGTCCCGGGCTCGATGTCCGAGGTGTGGGCGATTGCATCGCTCCGAGGCGAGCCATCGATGCCATCTGGGACGGATTCAGAGTAGGAATGGACCTATGACACAGTCGATGATCGTCACTGGAGCGGGCACCGGGATCGGTGAGGCGATTGCCAGGAAAGCCTCCGAGTCCGGTTACCGCGTCGGTGTGCTCGACATGGATGGCGCCGCGGCAGCGGCAGTCGCCGACTCCTTGCCGGACGCGGTCCCCCTCGAAGCGGCCGTGAGCGATCCGGTCGCGGTTGAAGCCGCTCTCGATCAATTCGGGACGCCGGATGCGGTCGTAAACAACGCCGGCATAGTCCGCTTCGGCCCCCTCTTGGACCTCAACCTCGATGACTGGCGTTCGGTCGTGGAGGTGAACCTCACCGGAACGTTCGTTTGTGCCACGGCGTGCGCCAGACGTATGGCGGACAACGGTGGCGGCTCGATGGTCAACATCACGTCGATCAACGGAATAGCTCCCGGAACGAACGCGGGCGCCTACGGGGCCACAAAAGCCGGGATCAACATGGTCACCCAACAAATGTCGATCGAATGGGGCCCGCTCGGAATCCGCGTGAACAGCGTGGCACCAGGTCTCATCGATGGTGGCATGTCGGCGCCGATATTCGCCGACCCGGAGTTTCGTCGGAGACGCACCGAGAAGGTGCCGGCGGGGAGGCTGGGCCTGGTCGACGACATCGCGAAGGCGGTCGTGTTCTTGTGCTCATCCGATGCCGACTACATCACCGGACACCAGCTCGTTGTCGACGGGGGCGTGATCAACTCGATCATCGCCAACCTGCCCAGGCCGGAAGCCGTGGATGGCGTCGGCGCGCAAGACTGAATCACTCAGCCTCGGCGCGGCGTTCATAGGAGTCCTGTTCTTCTCGACCGGGCCGGTCATCGTCGCCAACGCCGACACATCCGGGCTCACACTGGCCACCTGGCGGGTGATTCTCGGCACGTTGGTGGTTGCCCCTGTCGCCATCTTCCGTGGGGAGTTCTCGAAGACCATCTTCACCAAGACGATCGTCGCGGGCATCGGGTTCGGTACGGCGAGCGCCCTGTTCTTCGAGGCCGCACAGCTCACCAGTGTCGCCAACGCTGCACTCATCGCAGTGCTACAGCCCGTCCCCCTGTTGATAGCAGGGATCCTCTTCTTCGGCGAAAGGGTGACGAGGACCGAGACTATGTGGGTCGCGATGGCGGTCGTAGGTGCCGTGATCATGGTGGTCAGCAGCTCGACGTCGGGTACTGGCGACATCAAAGGTGACCTGGTCGCCGTGGCCTCCATGCTGATGACTGCTGTCTACTTCGTCGGGTCCAAACAGGCGCGGCAGAGCCTGGACACCCTTCCGTTCATGGTCGGGTTGTGGTTCTGGTCGACCGTCGTGCTGGTCCCGATCGTCCTGATATCCGGCCAGAACTTCGATCCCGGGACCGCCGATGAATGGTTGCGAGTTGTCGGCGTGGCGCTGCTGCCTGGCGCCGGCCACTTCCTGATCAACTACTCCCATCGAGCGACACCACTGTCAGTCGTCGGGGTGCTGCAACTCTTCATACCTGTGGGTGCGACGATCCTCGCCCTGTTCCTGCTCGACCAAGACGTGTCGGTCTGGCAGTGGATCGGAATGGGAGTAGTGATCGTCTCCTTGGTCACCTACACGACCATCAGGACCAGACGCGACGAGTCGACAGAAGTCGTCAATACGCCGGCAGACGCGCGATCCTCTCGCGATGGCTGACCTCCGCCGCCTCCTTCAACGCGAACCACGTGACCTCCGGGGACAGGACCTCGCGGGGGCTGACCTATCCGGCAAGTACCTCTTCGACGCCGACATTCGCCAGGCGAACCTCGAGGCAGCGACCCTCGACGGAGCAAACATGGAGGGCGCCCGGCTCGACGGATCGGTGTTGACGAAGGCCTCGTTGGCGAACGCCCACATGGCCCATGCGAAGTTCCGAGACTGCCGCTTGGAGGGCGCCGATCTGAGCCTCAGCCGCGATCAGCGGGGCGGCAATCACACCTGCAACTACTCGCAGTTCTCGCGATCGGTGCTCGACGAGGCGAACCTGTCCCGGACCCCGCTGACCTACGCGGTTTTCGAAGGTTGTTCGTTGCAACGAGCCGACATGAACCGTGCGGTGCTCGTTGCCGCGGTCCTGCAAGGCGCCGACCTTCGAGGCGCGGACCTGCGGTTCGCCGATCTGAGTCGCGCTCGTCTCGAACGCGCCGACCTACGCGGCACGAACCTCTCCTTCACGAACGTCTCGGGCGCAAACCTGGAAGAAGCGGTCTACGACGAGACAACCATCTGGCGCGGTACCCGCTACAACCAGCGGACCCGCTGGGCGGACGGCGAACGGCAACGCCCTCCGCTGCGCTGACTGTACGGTGAGGCAATGGCCGGCGCCGACGGGATAGACATCGACGCCACCACTGCAGCCCGACCCCCGCTGGCGCCCATCGCCTTGGCTCGGTGGTCCTGGAGGCTCCTGAAGGACGTGATGCACGAGTACCGCGCCGATGGTGTGGGCGACATGGCAGCCTCCATCACGTTCTGGACTCTGCTGTCCATACCTGCCGCGGTGCTCGCCCTGGTGAGCACCCTCTCATCGAGCAAGACCATCTTCGACACCAACGCCATCGAGAGGCTCGAGAGTGAGATCCAGGACTTCATCGCCGACACCTTCGCCGACTCCCAAACGCTGAGCGACGCTGTCGACGAGTTGTTCAATACGAACAGCGCAGGGGTCGCCACAGTGGCGACGATCATTGCGTTGTGGTCGTTGAGCCGGGGATTCGCCGGATTGATAAGGGCTCTCGACAGGGCATATGAAGTCGAGGACGGGCGCAAGTGGTGGCACATCCGACTGGTCGGGTTGGCCTTGGGCATAGCGAGTGTCTTGGTGGCCGCAGGTTCGGCAATCACCCTCGCACTGTTGCCCGATCTGCAGAGTGATCCTCTTCTCCGACTCTTGGTGGTCCCGGCAGTGTTCGCCGGCATCGTGTTGTGGGCGGCGACGGTGTTCCACGTAGGTCCGTACCACCGCACGCCGTGGCGCTACGACATACCCGGCGCGATCGTCACGGCCGTCGGGTGGGTGTTGTCGACACAGGGTTTCGCTTACTACATCCGGGTCACCGAGCAAGCCAACCAGGTCCAGAGCACCGTCGGCGCGGTCCTGTTGGGTTTCACCTTGCTCTACTTGCTCAGCGTGGTGATGCTCATCGGCGCCGAGATCAACGACGTGATTTCGCGACGCGCCGGAGTGGTCCAACAGCCTGTTGGGTTCAGGGGACGCTACGCCGAGGCCTTGGAGCGGTTTCAAAACGGGTCGGACGACGAGGACTGAAACCTAGGTGCACCGGTGTCACGGCTGCGCCGAAGGCTCATCGGGCACGGGAAATGGCACCGTTCCGCCCATCCCAGGCGGAGTGACTTCGAAACGAGCACCCAACCCCGCTTGGATCGCGCGCCAGGCCTCGTCAGCGATGCCCGCCATCAAGATCAACACCTCGGGCTTCACCGTGGCTCGCAGATCCCAATCGACACGACAACCGTTCGGTACCGCCCTCACCTCGAAGCGCCACGTGTAGCCGCTGATGCCGCTCGGCAGGCCGTCGGTGACCTCGAGCTGGAGCATCCGCTCGTCGCTGTTGTGCATGATCAGAGATTCAGTCAGCTGAGATCCGTCTGCCCGAGTGAGCCTGCGGATTCGATCGTCGCCAGCGACCGTCTCGAGACCCAGAGGAGCGCCAGGCCCCCAGTCGGGCGGGCTACCGAAGTCACCGATCAGTTCCCAAACGTCTGCGGGGTCTGCGGTGAGTTCGAGCTGGCGATGGTCGCCCACGTGAAATGCTTCCGATGGGACAGGAGGGAACTTCATGACCTGCTCGGTAGTCAGTTGCCGCCGCACACGAGGGCCGTCGGTGAATGCCGCAGCGTCGGCTCGGATCACGGCAGCGCCTTCGGGCCCGTCGAAGAACCGATCCTTGAAGTCGGCGAGACACGGGAAGCCGACGACAGCGATGCCATCGGGGGCATCGGTGCTCTGTGAATCGACCACGGCGATCTGTTCGTAGTCCCACATCCCGAGATGGTGGTCGAGAGCGAGCGGGCCGTGCCCATCTTCCCAATGTTCGTTGAAGGCAGCGATGCTGAGGTCCGGGTGGCGCGGCACCCGATACAGAACACTGACCCCAGGAGTCGGGTCGCCCGGGCGCCAGCGGATGCGATGTCGACGCAAGTACCGGCTGCGGGTCTCCGACAGCACAACTTCGGGGAGATCGAACAACTCGTCCAGCAGGACATGAACAGGACCGGTGGCTCTCACCACATTTGGCGCGTCGGCGTCTCCGAGATGTACTGCGACGGACCGGACATCGGCCATCTCCGCGAGTCGGCGCGCTGTCACCCGGGCCTTGAAGACATCGGGAGTCTCGGCAAACACGCCGTGATCGCCGCGCACCTCGATGAGACTGCTCATGGCCCCAAACGATAGCCCTCGAGCCCTCTGGTCAACGCAGGTGTCAGCTCACCCGACCGGGTAACGTCGACGCCATGACCGTGACCGAAACCCCCCCGAGCGCTCCCAAGAAGCCACGTTGGACGTTCCAGTGGAAGGAACTGTATGACGAGGTCATCACGTCGGGGCTCTGCACGGGTTGTGCCGGGTGTGTGATCGCATGCCCCCACGATGTCATCGGCTACAAACACGAACCCGGCGAGTACAAACCCTTCCATCTGGAAGACGAGCTGGGACCCTCCAACTGCACCCATGGCGAGAAGGGCTGTACCAGCTGCACCCGCGCATGTCCCCGATTCAGAGCTTGGGAGCCCGAAGCCGACGAGCACCTGTTCGGTCGAGTGCGCGAACCCGACGAAGTGTCCGGGATCTACAAGGATCTGCTACTGGTCCGTGCGAGTGACGATTCGGTCTATGAGACGGGCCAGGACGGCGGGCTGGTCTCGGCAATCCTCATCTGGTGCCTCGACAACGGGATCATCGACGGGGCACTGGTTAGCGGGCTAGAAGGCGACGACGGCGGATGGAAGGCCAAACCAATGGTTGCCATCAACGCCGAAGAGGTTCTCGCAGGGGCCGGAAGTCGCTACACCTACTCGGCGAACACAATGGCTTTCCCCGAGGCCATCGATCGCGGCCTCAGCGCACTGGCCCTCGTCGGAATGAGTTGCCAGACCTCCATCGGCCCGGTCATGTGGCACAGGCGGGTCGGCAAGGTGTCGAAACCAATCAAGCTCAACATCGGCCTGTTGTGCTCGAAGAGTTTCGACGACTCGATGTTCGACGAGCTCTTCTGGGTCAAATACGGCCTACACAAGGACGACATCGCCAAGATGAACATCAAGGGCGTGTTCCAGGTGTGGATGAAGAACGGCGACTACCACGAGATAAACCTGAAGGAATGCCACGCCTGGACGCGCGAGGGCTGCAACCACTGCCCTGACTTCGCCGCCGAACACGCCGATATTTCCACCGGCGGGATCGGTGAACTGACCGACTGGACGCTAACCGTTGTCCGGACCGAACTCGGCCGGGCGATCATCTCGGCGATGATCAAAGACGGCGTCATCGAGACCCGGCCGGCCGACGACGATCCGGGCGCGGTCGCGCTGATGCACAAACTGGCTCAAAAGAGCCGAGCTCGATGGCCTGAATGGGCCCCCGTGGACGCGCGAGTGGGGTTGCCCGGAGGCTGACTCGCCCGGGTCATCGGCTGATCAAAGTCCGGCTTCGCTCCGGATGCAGTCTCGAATCAACGAGAAGACCTCATCGGGCAGATCGGAGTCGCCCGACCGGAGATCCTCTTCAATGGAAGTGAAGACCTCGAACGCTGCGTCGTCGAAGGTCTCGAGCGCCGCCTCAGCGCTGGACCCCTGGTCCTCCAACGACTCGTTGACCCGGTCTCGCGCCTGGTCGTAGCTGTATCCAACAAGCCTGTCGTAGGTGCATCCACACACCTGGAGTAGTCCCGCAGTCTGGACAGGCTCCATCTGCGGGAGCGAGCTGTCGAAACCCTTGACGCACCCGGTCAGAAAATTCCGCTGGACCTCAGGTACTGCTTCTGGGTCGTCGGTGTCGCCCAGCGCGGTGACCATGTTGGGATCGATGGGGGCCGGATCGGCTTCGAACCCGCTGGCTGTGACTTCACTTCCGCACGCCGCCAGCACGAGAGCTGCGACCAGGACCGCCGCGAGGGCCCCGGCCACGGGAGATCCTCGTCTATACCGCGCATTCATCCAGAAGGCTCTGGATGTTCGAAGGGACCAGGCCGGTCTCCGACTGGAGTGATTCGTCGAGGTCCTTGAATTGGTCGTACGCGTTCTGTTCAGCTTGATCGGGCGTCTCGCCCGATGAGTTCTGCCGGTAGAAGTCGACGATGCTCGCATAAGCGCACTCGCAGGAAGCGGGCAAGTTGGTGACGCCGTCAATGCGCGGGTTCTCGGCCAACACACAGCCTTCGAGGAAGTTCCGCTCGACGACTGGCAGGAACTCGACCTCGGTTCCGAGTGCGGCACCGAGCTCAGAGCTTACGGGGACAGGTTGTTGATCAAAGCCCGTGGGTTCACCGCTGTTGCCGCACGCGGCCAGCAACAGAATCAACACCATTCCTATGGGCAGACCGATGGCGAGACGTCGAACCATGGCGCCTTACGCTATCGGCCGCCCGGGCCTTTCACAGGTCACCGAAGCAGTGTCGGGGCACCGGTGTCAGCCCGAAGAGGACAGCGGGGACAGAGGTAGGAGCGTCGAGTTTTCATGCCGAGAGCTGGCGGGCGCGAGAGAGGATGTCATCGAACATCGCGGGCGTGAGCCGGCCCGTAAAGGTGTTCTGCTGGCTCACGTGGTACGAACACAGGAGCACACGGTCTCCGACATCGACCTCGACGCCGTGACCGAACTTCGGCCGAGGACTGATCGACAACTCTCGACACGCTGCCGCGTATCCGATGCCGCCGAGAACGAGGTAGACCCGTGCCTCGGTCAACAACTCGAACTCGCGCTCCATGAACGGACGGCAGGTGACCTTTTCGTCTGCCGTCGGCTTGTTGGCCGGTGGAGCACACTTCACCGGCGACGTGATGTAGGCATCTTCGAGCACCAACCCGTCGCAGCGGGAGACGGCGTCGGGCTGGCTGGCATATCCGGCCCGATGCAGCGCAGCGAACAGAAAGTCGCCGCTGCGATCGCCGGTGAACATCCGACCCGTCCGGTTGGCCCCATGGGCGGCCGGTGCCAACCCAATCACCACGAGCCGAGCCGCCGGATCGCCGAACCCCGGAACTCCTCGACCCCAGTACGTTTCTTCCGAGTACGCGGCTCGCTTCTGTTCGGCCACCTGTTCGCGCCACTCGACGAGCCTCGGGCAGGCGCGACAAGAGGCAACCGCTTCGCCAACTGCCGCGAGATCTTCCATGAGCGCCAGACGGTACTAGGGCACCGGGAGACCACAACACGCCTCCGAAGTGCCACCCCGCCAAACCGGGCTGACGAACCACGAGCTGGCCCGGTAGCTTGAACTCTCGTATGCCCCCAGACGCCTCCCCCCGACGGTCTGGATCGACGCCGACCTCAGCCAGGTCACGTCAAAAACGGTCGCGCACCGGATCCACCAAGACCAAGCCACCCAAGCCAACCACCATCATGTTGGTCCGCCACGGCCAGACCCCCACCACGGGCGCTGTGCTTCCGGGTCGCGCCAAAGGGCTCCATCTCTCGAAAGTCGGGCTCGAACAAGCCGAGCGGGCCGCCGAGCGACTCGGCGCACTCGAACGAGTGACCGCCGTGTATGCATCGCCCATGGAGCGAACGCAGGAGACCGCGGCACCCATAGCCCGCGCCTGCGGCAAGCGCGTGCGGACCAAGGCCGGGCTGATCGAATGCGACTTCGGGTCATGGACCGGCCGCAAGTTGGCGAGCCTCCGAAAGCTCCCCGAGTGGGAGTCGGTACAGCGTTACCCATCTGGTTTCCGGTTTCCGAAAGGCGAGTCCTTCTCGGAGATGCAAGCCCGCATGGTCGGCTGCTTGAGCGAACTCGTGGCCGACCACCCCGGCGAGACCATCGTCGCGGTGTCCCACGCCGACACGATCAAGGCAGCAATCGCTTCAGCGA
>JBPCTU010000408.1:0-10599 GCA_051011515.1 Acidimicrobiales bacterium | reverse complement strand
GCCTGGGCCGAGGCGGCGAGATCGGTACGTGAGGACGTGATCGTATTGTGCCATGGCGGCCCGATAGCGATGCCCGAAGACGCCGCCTATGTCCTCCAGCGTTCCAGCGGCGTGAACGGTTTCTACGGCGCCTCCAGCATGGAACGCCTTCCCGCTGAACAAGCGCTCAAAGCCCAGACCGAGGCCTTCAAGGCCGTCACCTTCTGAAGATCTCGTAGGTCCACGAAAAGGGGAACAGACATGTGTTTCATTTGCGCCGAAGACGTCGAGTGGGAAGAACTCGACTGGGGCGAGTTGGGGTGGGTCATGCGTCCAGCCAACGTGCCCGAAGGAACCCGGCTGTGTGCTCTCGACGTGAAGCTCGATCCGGGACGCGGTCATGACTTCCACAAACATCCGAATCAGGAGGAGATCATCTTCTTGAGAAGCGGGAAGGTCGAGCAATGGGTGCGCGACGAGCGCAAGGACCTGTCGGCGGGTGACGCCTGCTTCATTCCCGAGGGTGCAGTTCATGCCACCTTCGTCGACCCCGATGCTGCCGAACCAGCGCGGTTGTTGGTCGTGCTCGGCCCGAGCCATGGACCAGATGGCTACGAGACCGTAGACATGTCTACCGAGGAGCCCTGGGCGTCTCTCAGGAGCTGAATCACTCCAGCGGCAGATTCCGGCACCGAAGAAAGTCAGGGAAAGAACAGAGGCAACTGATCACGGCCGGCCATGCCGGTAGGAGGAACTGAAGTCATGCACCTGTCAATGCACAACTGGATGCGGTCCGAGCCGTTGGACGTCACGCTGGCGCGACTCAAGCGATACGGATACGGCAGCATCGAGATCAAGGGCGAACCGGATCAGTACGACACCAAAGAGGTGCGGGCGCAGCTGGACCACTACGGCCTGGACTGTTGGGGCGCGGTGACCTTGACGTTGGCCGAGAGGAATCTCTGCGCCAAGGACGAAGCGCAGAGGGCGGCGACGGTTCAGTACATGAAGGACTGCGTGACGATGGTCAAGGAGCTCAACGGTCACGAGATCACGATCGTCCCGGCGACCGTCGGCAAGGTCGAACCCGATGGGACGCCCGAAGACGAGTGGCGGTGGTGCGTCGACGGGCTGAAGGAGATCCACGAGCATGCGTCGGCCGCCGGCGTTGTCATGGCCATCGAGGGTTTGAATCGCTTCGAGACGTATTTCATCAACAGGGGCGACCAAGCCCTGGCTCTGGCTGATGCCGTCGCTCCCGATGTGGGAGTCTGCCTCGACGCGTTCCACATGAACATCGAAGAGGTGGACTTCCTTCAGGCGATCAGGGACGTCGGCCCACGGTTGAAGGACTTCCACATTGCCGACAACAACCGCATGGCCGCAGGGATGGGTTCGCTCGACTGGCCCGCGATCGTCGGCACACTTCAGGACATCGGCTACGACGGTGCACTGACGGTCGAGTTCGTCGCACCGGTCGACCGAACGCCGGCCAACCAATACCCGGACGCGGTGGAGACCAACCCGGTCGACATCAGCCCTGAGGAGATGCAGTTCATCATCGATCACGGGAGCAGCTTGCTGTCCGAGGGCTTCTACGACATGTTGGTCGAGAAGTGCGCCACCACCATCCTGCCGCTGATCTGAGCAATCCGTGTTGATTCGCGACGTCAGCGCGAGGTGGATCCACTGCCCCATACCCGAGGCCGGTCAACACGTCTCCGACTTCGGTCGGATCGCCAGCTTCGACATGGCCCTCGTCCGCATCGAGGTGGACGGAGGCCTTGTCGGGTGGGGAGAAGCAAAGGCTGCCGTCGGAAGCTCTGGCGCTTGTCGGGCCCTGGTTGCCGCGATCGAAGACGATCTGGCGCCACACCTGCTTGGCGAGGACGCCCGTCATGTCAATCGAGCCTGGGACCGCCTCTATAACGGGACCCGAGCTGGATTCGCGTTGTCCGAAGGTCGCGGCTTTCCCATCCTCGGCCGGCGAGGGTTGACAATCAGCGCGATCAGCGGCATCGACATGGCGTTATGGGATCTGCTCGGCAAGTCGTTTGACGCTCCCGTCGTGGATCTGTGGGGTGGGTCTCGTCGACCTTCCATGCCGGCCTACGCAAGTGGTGGGTGGGCCGATGTCGACGAGATCGGCGCTCAGCTCCGTAGCTACGTCGGGGCCGGGTTCGAGAGCGTGAAGATGCGCGTCGGGGTCATGGACAACGATGTCGCTCACAGTGCCGCTCGAGTTGCCGCAGCACGCGATGCATTGGGGCCCGAGGTCGGTCTGATGGTCGACGCCCACGGAACGTTCAGTCCCCCCGAGGCCATGAGATTCGCGTCGCTCGTGGAACCGTTCGACGTTCGATGGTTCGAAGAGCCCATCAACGCCGACGATCGAGCCGGGGCTGCAAGAGTCCGTCAAGGGACCCACATTCCGATCGCGTCCGGCGAGAGTGAGTTCACCCGTTTCGACTTCCGCGACGCGATCGAAGCCGGAACTGTCGATGTCTTGCAACCTGATCTTGCCATCTGTGGTGGCCCCACCGAGGGCAGAAGGATCGCTGCGCTGGCGGAGGCACATCAGCTCGAACTGGCGCCTCATTGTTGGGGGTCGGCCTTCTCGTTCGTTGCCGGGGTCAGCCTGGCGTTCGCCAGTTCAGCGGCAAGGATCATCGAGTACTCGCTGGGTTCCAACCCCCTTCTGCACGACCTGGCCGAGCTTTCGGTTGCGGTCAGCGATGGGATCGTCAGCACGCCCGAGGGTGCCGGGTGGGGACTGGAACCAGATCTGAACTTCGTCAAGGAATTCGAGGTACCGAAATGACAGAACCGAACGTCATGACCGTCCAGCACGTCAACATCATGGTCGACGACCTACCTGCCGCAGATCACTTCTATGCCGAGGTGTTGGGTTTGGATCGGATGCCAACGCCGGACCTGGGTATGCCGGCACAATTCTTCCGTTTCAACGAGATGCAAGAGCTGCATGTCAACCAACTCGAAGACGCGAGGCCAGAGCGGGCCCACTTCTGCGTGCGCGTCGACAACTTCAACGAACTCTTCGGCAAGGCGCAACAGCTTGGGATCATCGAGACCGAGACTTGGGGGAAGGCTCGCCGACTCCCCAGCGGCGTCATGCAGCTCTTCGTTCGCGATCCAGCTGGAAATCTGATCGAGATCGCCTGTGATGCTGATCAGCATGTCGATCCCTCGATCTTCGACCTCGACTTCGTCGAGTCGGAACAGGAGTTCTTCACACAGCCGGACAAACCTGCGTCGACGTGATCCTGCTTCTGGAATCGGTTCACGCGGAGGCCCACGAGGTTCTCGAGCGAGCCGGCAAGGTTGTCGTCGCGCCAACTCCGACTGACATTGGTGAGGGCCTCGCCGCCGAGGAGATACGCGCGGTCGTGACTCGAGGCCTCGGGCGTGTTGATTCCGAACTTCTGGAACGTCTGCCGAACCTGGAGGTCGTGGCGCGCTGCGGGGCCGGTCTCGACAACATCGACACGGCAAGAGCCGAAGAGCTTGGCATAGTGGTAGTCCACACGCCGGGGAGGACTACAGCTGCCGTTGCCGAGCTCGCCACACTCTTGATGCTCGCTGGGGCTCGTCTGTTGGAAGAGCTTTCTGCAGGCGTCCGACGAGGGGAATGGTCGGTCCGTGATGGCTACGAGGGGGTCGAGCTCGGCGGCAAACGCATGGGCGTGGTCGGGCTCGGCGCCATAGGCACCCGAGTGGGTGAGATAGGGCTTGTGCTCGACATGGACGTCGTCGGTTGGACCCGAAGATCAGGGTCTCTGCCGTTTCCGCGGCTTGAACTCGACGAACTGTTTCAGACCTCCGATGTGATCCAGATCTGTGTTGCCTCGACACCGGAGACCGATGGATTGATCGGTCCCTCCGAGTTCAGCCAGCTGAAGCAGGGTGCACTTCTGATCAACACCGCTCGTGGGCGAATTGTTGACCACGAGGCTCTGAGGGCTGCGTTGGAGAGTGGACAAGTCGGCGCATATGCGGCCGATGTGTGGGACCCCGAACCGCCACGGCTCGACGATGAGCTCATCAGGGACCCCAGAGTGCTGTTGACGCCTCACGTTGCAGCGTTCACCGATGTCACCTACCGCGATATCTGCGTGAGTGCGGCAACAGCTGCGGCAGCGGTCCTCGAAGGCCAGGCGCCCGACCGCAGCTGCGTGTTTGCTGGCTGAGATCTCGCCCCGGGGCAAGATCACTTGTACTCGATGATCCGTTTCTCGCGGCCGGTGAGCGTCAGCGCGAAGCAGCGGAGTTGACCGAGGGCGTTGGGGACCTTGCCAAGAACCAGAAATGCGGCGTAGATGGCAGCGTCGCGTTGGTCGACATCGCGATCAGCGATGATCTTTGTCGCCCTCCCGAAGATGACGACGGGAAGTGCCAGCAACACCAGGCTCTTGCCTCTCGAGAACCGAGCACCACCAAGTGCAACGAGAGGTAGGCCGAGCCCTAACGCGAAGTTCGACACCAATTGTCTGACCTTGTATCGCTCGGACTCTTGGCCGTGCAACAGCACGCCCTCTGCGCACGTGTGGCCGTGGCGTACAGATCGCTTCCACCACTGGCCGAACCGGTACATGGCGCTGTCGTGCCAGGCCATCGCATCGGACAAACGCCGAATCTTCCACCCGGCGCCCCTGAGCCGGTAACAGAGTTCGGGTTCTTCGCCCGCGATGAGGACGGGGTTGAAACCTCCGACCTCTTTGAAGGCGTCGCTGCGCGCTACGAACACACCGCCGACTTCGAGTGTTTCGCCTGTCGGTTGGTCCCACTCGATTCCGCAAAGCCGGTTGTAGACAGACGCTTCGGGGTATCGCTCCTTCAGCACACCTGCGACAACGGCTGTGTCGGGGTTGGCGCACAACGCTTGCGCCGCCGTTGGGATCCAGCCTTCGATCAGCTCGCAGTCGCCGTCCAGGAACTGAACGGCAGCGATACCCGGATCGCCGGCAATGAGGTGTTCGAAACCTTCATTGCGAGCTCTTCCCGCTGTGAACGGCGTCGCGGGGTCGAGCTCCACGACCTCCCACCCATGATCGCTAGCCAATTCGACGCTTCCATCGGTAGATCCGGAGTCGACGTATACGGCCGCACGCACCTGACCGCCGACCGACTCGAGGCAGCTTCTCAAACGCTCGCCTTCATTGCGGCCGATCACGACGATCCCTATCGCGTCGTTCGTTGTCATCACCTCGACTCGGTTGCGGTGCTGACCCTATCGGCCGTCACTGCTCCGCTGTGACATGCCGGCTCCGTGGTAAATTGACCTCGATGGTCGAGGCGGAAGAGCTTGTCACGGCACCGCCTCTGCCTATGAAGCGCCGGGTGCTCTTCGGTCTGCAGGACGCGATGCACTGGTCGGGCCTCGGTTATGCGTACGTGAAGGCACGGGGTATCGACGGTGCGACGATCCTGACGTACCACAGCGTTGCACCCCCGGAGTTGGCGACTTGGATCGACCCTCAGAGTCGCGTCGATCCTGGCGCTTTCGAGTCCAGCATGGAGTTTCTCGCACGACACCGCTCTGTAATTGCGCTCAGCGAGCTGTTGGATCTGTTCGCAGATGGCCGTACGCCTCCGGCTGGCACCGTCGTTCTGACGTTCGACGACGGCTACATCGACAACGCGACGGTGGTTGCGCCGATCCTTCACCGGCTTGGGCTGCCATCGACCTGGTACCTGCCTACTGGGATGATCGAGCGCGGGGAGTCGCCGTGGGTCGATCGTCTGTATACGGCTTTTCGCACCAGGACCCGGCACGAATGGTCCTTCGCCGACGGAGTTGGTGGTGCGGGAGGAACCCTTGATCTCAACGACGCGGATGAGCGTCTCGACGCCTATCAGCGGTTGGCGGGCATGATGATCGAAGCCGCCTACGACGACCGTGAGGCGCTTCTCCGCGAGGTGTTGGACCGGTTGCAGCCGGCTCAAACGCCACCGCGCCTGATCCTGTCTTGGGATGAGGTGCGGGAGGTACGACGGACCTATCCCGAGATCGACATGGGCCTGCACAGTACAAACCACATCGATCTGGGGCGCTTCACCGGTGAGTCGGCACGAGCCGAGATCGAAGGTTGTGTCGCCGACCTGCGCCGAGAACTCGAGGTCTCTGCCGATCACTTCGCTTTTCCGTACGACCGTCACTCTGAGTCCACCCGAGAGATGGTGCGGGCGAACGGTTTGCGTTCGGCCATGGGGGAGGGGGCCGCTCCTCTGCTGGACAGTGAGTCAGATCGTTACGCCATCGCGCGAGTCGGAACACCCAGAAACAGTACCCAGCTGCGGTTTTGGACCAGCGGCGCCTACCCGGGATTGTCCCAGGCGCTCCTGCGTCGAGCCTGACGGTCAACGTCGGGCGCGCACCGGGCCCGTCGACGTGAGGAGGGTCTAGGATCAGTCCATGGCTTCCTCACGTTGCCTCGGGTGCGGTGGCGAGATTGAGATCTCGGCGTACGAGGTGCCCGAGGGAGTCATGGCCCGAGGCGACCGGTTCATGCACGTCGGTTGTGTGCTCGACTCCGAAGCCATCAGTAGGTCCTACCGGTCGCGATCACCGGCCTATTTCATCCCTCGTTCCTGGTGAGGGTCCTTTGGTCACCCGGCCTGGGGATCAGCCGTCAGCCTCTCCAAGCCGCGATGGTCGTCCGATGCAGTAGCCGGTCGTAGCCGTCATACCCAGCGGTCGCTTTGTGGATGACCGAGCGGTTGTCCCACATGATCAACATGTCGGGCTTCCATGAGTGGCGGTAGACGAACTCGTCTCGGGTTTGCCAAGCGTGCAACTCGGCGAGAACCTCCCGATTGGTCTCCTCGTCCAGTTCTTCGAAGCCGATGATGTAACCCATGCAGCTGAACAGGCCAGGCCTGCCTGTTTCGGGGTGGGTTTGGACAAGCGGGTGGGTCTGGGTCTCGAGCGCGGTCGGAGAGGTGACTATTCGCATGCCGCGTTGGCCAGTCTCTTCCTGGCCGTACCGGCTGTCGGGTGCATAGCCGAACCGTGCCGAGTGGATCGCCGTCAGGCCCTGGACTCGGTGCCGGAGGTTCACGGGCATTCGTTCCAGGGCGAGATGTTGGTTCGCGAAGAGCGTGTCGCCTCCCACCGGGGGAATCACGATTCCATACAGACACGTACCGGCTGGTGGGAAAGCTTGGAAGCTCCAGTCGCTGTGCCAGTTCTCCGCGAAAACGGGGAGCGTCTCGTCGGCACTCCGGTGAATGGCGATGACGTGCTGTCGTCCATCGACAGGTTCGATGTAGGGGTCGTGCCCGAACCCCCCGAACGCAACTGTGAACCGCTCGAGGTCGTCATCGCTGAGTTGTTGGTCGGGGAAGGCCAGGACGTGGTGGTCCAACCACGCTGACCGGATGGCTTTCACGGTTGACGGGTCCAGGGGTGACCCCAGATCGACACCCGTTACTCGGGCGCCACAGGGCGCACCCGTCGGCGCTACACGGATCGTCACGCCTAGAGAGTAAGCGCGGCGCCGACGCGGTCTAAAGATCGGTGCTCCCGGGTTGACTTGGTGAGGAGGTGATGGGAAGGGATCTGAGATGCCACGTTTGCGCAGGCGGCGCACCGGTGAACCCTTGCGGTCGAACGGGTTTTCGGTTCGCATAGCCGCGTGGCTGTTTGCCCTTGCCGTTCTCCCGCTGATCGGGGCTGGTTGGTTCGCCATACCCCACTGGTTGGCGAAGAGTTGTCGGAGGATGAGTTGACCGAAGCGGCTGAGCTTGCCGCCGAACTCGATTGGACCGATGCGGCTGAGCTGACGTTGGCCACGATCGACAAGGTCCTCGCCAACGGGCATCCTCGATGACCTGCCAGCGTGAAGCGCGCTCCCGCGCACACTTCACGCTGGCAGAACCGGGTCACAGGCACGAAGCGATTCGGAGGGCCTAACGTGGCGCCATGATCGACATCGGCAGTGTTGGGTTGTGGGTTGGCATTCTCGACGAACATCCGACGGGGCGTGTTCGCGAGGTCTGCCAGGAGATCGAGGCCATGGGTTGGCCGACGCTTTGGCGACAAGAAGCCCGCGGTCGTGACGCCTTGGTCGCTTCGGCCATCATGCTCGAGTCCACCACGACCCTGAACATCGCTACCGGAATCGCCCAGATGCATGCTCGCCATGCCCACACCACGGCTGCGGCTCAACGAACACTGCACGAGAGCTCGGGGGGCCGTTTCTTGCTGGGTCTCGGTGTCAGCCACGCCCCGCTCATCGAAGGTGTCCGCAAGCTCGAGTACAAGACCCCCTACAGCGACATGGTTGCGTACCTGGATGCCATGGCTGAAGCGCCCTTCGATGCCGTGGCGGCTGCCGACGAGCCCGACACGGTACTGGCGGCGCTTGGTCCCAGAATGTTGAAGCTGGCGGCGGAGCGAACCCAAGGAGCCCATCCCTACTTCGTACCCCCAGAACACAGTGCCGTGGCCCGTGAGACCATGGGTCCCGACGCGCTGTTGGCGCCCGAACAGATGGTCATCATCGATACCGACCTGGGCCGGGCCCGCGAGCTGGCCAAGGCTTCCATGGCTCGTTACCTGGCCATGCCCAACTACGCCAACAACCTCAGGCGGCTCGGGTTCACCGAAGACGATCTGGCGGGCCCCAGCGACAAGCTCGCGGACGCGATCGTCGCATGTGGCGGAGTGGATGAAGCTGTAGCTCGTGTCGCCGAACACCACGACGCCGGCGCCGATCACGTCTGTATCCAGGTTCTGGTTGCCGACCCGCAGGACCTGCCCTTGCCGGCCTGGCGCGACCTGGCGGCAGCGTTCGATCTTCGATAACCATCGGCGTCGCGTCGCTCAGTCGGTGATGTACTTGTCCAGGGTCTCGTGGAGCCAGCGGACGCGCGATTCCTGGTAGGCCGACAATGTTTCGGCACCCTTCGCGGACGTCTGCATTCCCTCGTACTGCATACGCATGATGCTGGTGTCCTGGTCGAGAACGTGCGCGTTGAACTCCGATATACCGGGCGCCACGCCCCAGGATTCGTTCTCCTCGACGACCGCCACCTCGGCCGGCGTAGGTCGCGGCTGACCTTCGGGCACCGGTAAGAAGGTGTACCGGTCGATGGTGCACTTGCCGGTTTCGTAGCCCAACGGCCGATAGATGCTCAGGCCGTGCATCGCTGCGCCCCCTCCGAACATCAGGTTCGGGAAGACGTTGTACTTGAGCGAGTCGATCACCTCGGCGTCGGTGTGGTCGGACAGGTCCATTCCGTAGTCGTCGCTGAACGCTCGTCGAGTCTCCTCGGCCATCGCCATACGAGCGGTCTTGCCCTCGGGTAGCTCGGAGCCGTTGCCCGTTGAACTCACGTGGCCCGGGCGAGAGCGATTCAGCAACTCCTGTTCGCTGAGAGGTCCATCCAGCGAAGGGCTGGAGACGCCCATCGGACACAGGTCTCGGCTCACGTGGTCGCCGAAGATGTCGTGCTGCATGTTCCAGTCGCCGACGACCTGGCACATCTCGGGGTGCACGACGGGCGTGTGATACGCCTCCATGAAACCTTCCATCGCGATCTTCCAGTTGCAGTGGAGGATCTTGCGGGTGTGAGAAGCCACATACCAATCCTCGAAACGCCAGCGCTCGAAGTGATCGGGCAGAACCTCGAGGTACTCGAGCAAAGGCGGCGCTTCAGCCGCCATGTTGATGAAGACGAAGCCGTTCCAAGTGTCGACCCGTACCTCGGGGAGGCAGTTGGCTTCGTACTCCAGGTGCTCGAACTCCCACGAACATGGGACCTCGCGCAGTGTGCCGTCCAGGTCCCATGTCCAGCCATGGAACGGGCATTGGATCTGAGAAGACCGGCCGGCCGATCCCGAGGGTTTCAGCTTGGTTCCGCGGTGGAGGCAGGAGTTGACGTACCCCTTGATCTCGGTTCCCGAAACCCGTGTGACGATGACGGAGTACCAACCGATCTCGTATACGTAGTAGTCGCCGACGTTGGGGATGTGCTCCTCTCGGCAGGCGATCTGCCATACCCGGGACCACATCTTCTCCATCTCGAGATCGAAGTACTCGTCCGAGATGTAGCTGGTGAACGGTATGTCTGCGGTGCTCTGTGGCGGATTGCTGCGCAGTGAGAGAACGTCTGCGACTGGGCTGGCGTCGGACTCGATGATCTCGCGATAGCTGGGCCGGTTCCTCGGCTCCATGACGCCCCCTGTGCTTCCGGCGCTTCGGGACCAGGCTAGTCGTGAGTCCGGAGACCGCTGTCGGCGCCACGACTATTGTCGACTCATGGCCGACGTTGTCATCAGACGAGCAACGAGCTCCGACGCCCAAGAGGTCACCGACGTCATGGCCAGTGCCTTTGCGAGCGACCCGCTGATCACTTGGGGCATGGGATATCCCGATGATTCTGAACGTCGGATGAGAATCATGTTCGACTACCTGGTCCGGACCGAGTTCGCGAAGCAAACCCACGCGGTCGACATCGTCGATGGAGGCGGAGCGGCCGCGTTATGGCATGAGGTCGACGATTGGCGCACCTCCACTCGGGATTCCCTCAGAGGATTGCCGGTCTTTGCACGTGCGTTCCGGTGGCGGCTGCCCCGAGCGTTGTACGGCTTTGGGT
>JBPCTU010000407.1:0-11390 GCA_051011515.1 Acidimicrobiales bacterium | reverse complement strand
GCGGCGCTCGGGGGAGCTTGGGTTGGGTTGGAGCACCTGTGGCCGGCAGCGATAGCGGCGGCACTGGTCGTTCTGCTCGATGTGGGCATCACCGGTGCATTGCACTTCGACGGCCTCGCCGATGCCTCTGATGGGTTATTGCCCCACGCCGACCGACAGCGGCGCCTGATGATCATGGCGGACCCGAGTGTCGGCGCATTCGGGATGGTCACCCTGATAGTCGTCGTATTGACCCGTTATGCCTCTTTGGCGACGCTGAGTGCGAACGTCGTGTTGATCATGACGCTCTGGGCTACGAGCCGGTCGGTTGCCGCATTGGCGATGGCTCATGTTCCGTACGCACGCGATGAGGGAATCGCCACCAACTTCCTGGGCAAGAATTCGGCGTCGACCAGCGCAGTTGCTCTGGGCGTAGTTGTGCTCGCGGGCGCGGCCGCAGGTCTGGAGGGAGGGGTCGGTTGGCTCGTTGCCGTCGGCGCGGTTCTGGCGGCCGCCGGACTGGTGATCTGGCTATCGGTACGGCGCTTGGGGGGCTACACCGGTGACGTCCTCGGCGCGTCCATTGTCGTTGGCGAATCAGCCGGTCTCGTCGTGGCGGCTGCCAAGTGGTGAGCTCGTCTTCAGCTCGATTGTTTGGCCCCGCAGCAGGCCTGTTGGTCGACCGTTTCGTGCCCGAACCTCCGTCGACGGTTCACCCGGTCGCGTTGTTCGGAAGGGTGATGACAGCGATAGAGAAACGTCTATGGCGAGACAGTGTCGGCGCCGGTGCGGTCTACGCTGCCCTTGGTGTGATCGTATCTGCAGTTTCGGGCTGGCTGGTGCGGTCCACGACCGTGGCAACGGCGACTGTCGTTGCTGGTCCCCAGCTCCGGCGGATCTCGGGTGATATCGCCAACCTGCTGGAACAGGGGGACCTCGAAGGGGCGCGCGATCAGCTGCCTGCCTTGGTCGGCCGAGACCCTGCAGGCCTCGACGAGTCAGCGATTTCAGCGGCCGTGGTCGAGTCTCTCGCCGAGAACACAGTGGACGCTGTCGTTGCACCGGTCTGTTGGGCGGTGGTTGGTGGCGCGGGCGGAGCCTTCGTTTACAGGGCCCTGAACACGATGGATGCCATGGTGGGCAATCGTTCGGTCAGGTATCACCGGTTCGGTCGTGTCAGCGCCAGGCTGGATGATGTCGTGAACTTCGTTCCAGCTCGCGTGACGGCAGTCCTTATTGCGGCGAGCGTTCCACACCGGTGGAAGCAGGTGCGAATGGCGGTCGGGCGCGATGCCGCGAGCCACCCTTCCCCCAACGCAGGCGTGGCCGAGTCCGCCATGGCGGCCGCTCTTGGAGTCGAGTTGGGCGGGCGGCTCTCGTACGAGGGACGAGTCGAGCAGCGACCATGTTTGGGCGTTGGACCGCGACCCGTTCACCACGACATACGCCGCGCCATCGTCGTGGCAAGGAGGACCGAGACCCTGTTGGCTTCGGGTCTGGCGGTCGTGGGACTGTTGAGGATCCGTCGATGGACGCGCTGATCCCAAGGGGCCCCCACGGTGGGGATGGTTCGCAGCTGGCTGAACTGTTGGGGATCGACCCCGCCGCGGTGCTCGACTTGTCGGCGAGCTTGAATCCCGTCGCGCCCCACATCACCGACCTCGTTGCGCGACACCTCGATGCGATCAAGGTCTACCCCGACCCCACTTCGGCTGCATGCGCCGTGGCCGAGATGGTCGGTGTCGATTCCGACCGAGTGGTCATGACGAACGGCGGGGCTGAGGCGATCGCCGTTGTCGCCCAACTTCTGCCCAGCGGTCGGGTACATCCGCCGGAGTTCTCCCTCTATGAGCGCCACCTCGTCGAGGTTTCGGCCTCGGGCCCGCTGTGGCGATCGAACCCCAACAACCCGACGGGCCTGCTGGCGGACTCCGCTGATTTCGCCGACGTCTGGGATGAGGCGTTCTACGTCCTGGCAACTGGGGACTGGACACGAGGGGATGGTCACTCCTGGCGTTTGGGTTCGCTCACCAAGGCGTTCGCATGCCCGGGCCTGCGGATTGGGTTCATCGTGGTGCCAGAGTCCCATGACGCGGCTGACGTGCGCCGATTGGTGCCGCGATGGTCCTTGAACGCGATCGCCGCCGCAATCGTGCCCGACCTCGTGGAGCTCAGCGAAGGACCTGAATGGTGTAGCCGGATTGACGTCCTGCGTTCGCAGTTGTCCGACTTGGTCCGCCAATTCGGCCTGGTCCCCGAGCCGTCCGATTCGAACTTCGTCGTGGTTCGCGACTGCCCCGGACTGCGAGACGGGTTGGCCCGCCAGGGAGTTCTGATCCGAGACACGACCTCCTTCGGGTTCTCGGGCGTCCGCATAGCCGTCCCGAGCGAAGCAGGGCTCGAACGTCTGGCGGCGGCTATGGCGGCAACGTTGTGAAGTCAAGGTCGTTTGCTCGAGCCGCTCAACAGGTGAGCGCGGTCGACCGTGTTGCCGAGTCCGCAGCGGAGGAGCGCCAGCTTCGTCTGACGAAACCCGCCGGATCTCTGGGAGATCTAGAACTGATCGGGAACCGGCTGGCATCGATCTCCGGCCGGTGTCCGCCACAGATTCCTCGGCAAGCGGTTGTTTGCCTGTTTGCTGCCGATCACGGCGTTGTTGCGTCTGGCGTCACGCCCTGGCCGCAATCGGTTACCGCCGCGATGGTTGAGAACATCGCTCTTGGCGGCGCCGGGATCAACGCCATCGCTGACACGGTTGGAGCCGAGATCCTCCTAGTGGACATCGGCGTTGTCGGTGACCTCTCCTCTCTTGATGCGGTTCACCACGCCAAGGTCTCCGACGGAACGAAGAACCTGGCTGTTGAAGCGGCGATGTCGGCGTCGGACGCGACCGCTGCGCTCGACGTTGGGGTTGGCGTTGCCGACGCAGCAATCGACGGGGGCGCCGACCTCGTGGTTACCGGTGAGATGGGTATCGGCAACACCACCGCTTCTGCAGCGTTGATCGCAGCTCTGGCGCCTGCGTCTCCCCGTGAGGTAACTGGCCGGGGCAGCGGCATCGATGACGACCACTATGTGCGCAAGGCCGACATCGTCGCTGCTGCGGTCGACCGATGTCGGGGCTTCTCACCCGAGCAGGTCCTGGCTGAGGTCGGTGGTCTCGAGATCGCTGCGTTGGCGGGTCTGATCGTCGGGGCTGCGTCGCGTCGCGTGCCGGTTCTCGTTGATGGCGTGATCTGTTGCGCCGCTCTGCTGGTGGCTGAACGCCTGGTCCCCGGCGTTGTCGACTACTGCTTCGCCGGTCATCGGGCAGTCGAGCCGGGGGCTCATGTCGTGCACGAGGAGCTGTCGCTGCGGCCGGTGCTGGACCTGAACCTCAGGCTTGGCGAGGGGAGTGGCGCCTGCCTGGCCGTACCGGTCGTGCAATGTGCCGCGGCAGCACTCGGCGAGATGGCCACCTTCGACGAGGCAGGCATCGGTTGAGAAATCAGCCTGTTGAGTGTGTTCTAGTGTTGCCATCGATTCTGGACGACTTCTAGACGGGACTGACCAGCGTGCAGATGCCAACGATTGAAGAGGCCGACAGTTCGACCGAGGCCTGGGTCGCCGACAAGTGGGATCCGAACCTGCTGGTGGGTGAGTGGTGGCAACGTCTTGCAGATGAGCGTCTCGCTCACCCGATGCTTCCCGAAGAAGCTGGCGGTAGAGGTTGGGGCCGTGATCTGGCCCAGACCGTTCTGCGAGTGCTTGCGCGAAACGATGCGTTGGGTCCGCCCACGGGGTTGGGGATGATGTTGGCGGCACCGACCATCGCCGTTCACGGCACGGCCGAACAGATCGCCCGATACATCCCGCCGATCCTCAACGGTGAGCATGCCTGGTGCCAACTGTTCTCCGAGCCCGGTGCAGGCTCCGATCTGGCTGGACTCCAGACCAGGGCGGATCAGGATGGTGATGAGTGGACCGTGAACGGCCAGAAGGTTTGGACCTCGGGTGGACAGGTCGCCGACATGGGGATGCTCATCGCGCGAACCGATGGCGAAGCGCCGAAGCATCAGGGCATCACGTACTTCGTGTGCGAGATGGACCAGCCGGGCGTCGAGATCAGGCCCCTTACGGAGATGACCGGCCGGGCCATGTTCAACGAGGTCTTCCTCAGCGATGCACGGGTCGGCGATGACGCCATGATCGGCGGTAAAGGCAACGGCTGGCGGGTGGCCAACACCACCCTTACCTTCGAGCGATCTCACCTTGGCAGTGGGACGGTGCCTGTGGCTTCGGCGCAGTGCGGATCGATCGCCGGGAACCTCGACCGGCGCGCTGGGGACTTCATAGTGCACCGGGCCGGTGAGGTCGGTGTCCCCCCGATTGGGCCGGCGCTGTTCGAGCGCCTGGTCGAGCTGGCCCGCAAGTTAGGTCGCTCGGAGGACCCGGTGATCAGGCAACGGCTGGTGGAGCTCTACCAGCTCGTCGAGGTGAACCGCCTGAATATGCTCCGGGCCCGTGCGGGTCAAGGCCGGACGGGCGGTGAGGGCAACATCGGAAAGCTGCTGGTATCGGAGCTGTACCGGCAGTTTCGTGATGTGGGCAACCTCGTCGTTGGCGCCGAGGGCATGATGGCTGCGCGCGAGGTCGGCGAACCCTGGATCCAGGAGTTGACCCTGTTCTCGCCCGCTCCGGCGATCTACGGCGGTACCGATCAGGTGCAGCGGAACATCATCGGCGAGCGCGTGTTGGGGTTGCCGAAAGAGCCGGGTCCGTCCAAGGACACTCCGTTCAGCCAACTGCAGAAGAACTGAGCGGCATTGGCTTTCGAACTTCGTCGGCCGGCGGCGCGCGCGGTGCTGCTCGATGCTGAGAACCGCATCTTTCTGATCGAGGGCTCCGACCCATTGCGACCGGAGAAAGGGACGTGGTGGGAGATCCCGGGTGGGGGGATGGACCGTGGCGAGCAGAGCCAGGACACTGCTCGTCGTGAACTGTACGAGGAATGTGGGTTCGTCGACGTCGATGTAGGGCCGTGCATCTGGACGCAGTACGTCGAGTTCGACTTCGCCATGTACCACTTCAAGTCGGATGAGCGGATTCATCTTGCCCGGACCGAGGTAGGTGGAGAATGGGATCCTCAGGGGCTCGAGGCGTTAGAGGCGGCAGCTTTCGACCAAGCTCGTTGGTGGGAGCTGGATGAGCTGTTGGCCAGCGACGTAGCGACCCTTCCCGAGCGGTTGAAGGAGTTTCTGCCCGACGTAGTAGCCGGCCGAATCCCAGTCGAACCCATCGACATCAGCCCCCACTGATCCGCAATCGCAGCTTCGGCCCTGCGGGCCTCGGGCTGCTCTGCGGCTGCGCCGGAGGCGGGAATCCGGCGCTCGTCCCTCGCGCCTGTGTCGTTTCGCAATCGCAGCTTCGGCCCTGCGGGCCTCGGGCTGCTCTGCGGCTGCGCCGGAGGCGGGAATCCGGCGCTCGTCCCTCGCGCCTGGGTGGGGACAATCCGGGTCGTGGGCAGTGTCGCGCGAGGTTCTCGGGCGTTCTGCCAGCGTGAAGTGTGCGCGGGTGCGCGCTTTACGCTGGCAGAACCGTCTTACTGGCCGCGGAGGCCCGCCCAGGCCAGCTCGCTCATCAGCTCCGCTGCTCGCTCTGCCGAGACATCGGTCGACGCGCTCATCCATTGCCGGCACGTTGACTCCGCCATACCGACGATCCCGACCGCCAACAAACGTCGCTCGTCTGGGTTCAGCGATTCGATCTCGATCAGAGTTGCGATCCGCTCCGCCACCGCGACCTCGACACGGTGCGCTTCCGCCGCGAACTCGGGGTCCGACCGGTTCGCATCGCTGAACAACACCCTGAACGACGCCGGGTTTTCGTCGAAGAACCGAAAGAACGCCCTGAACCCGCTCTGCACCTGCTCCCTCGGCCCGGCCGCCTGAGACGTCGCCCGGTCGATCTCGGCTTCCATCCGTCGGCCACATTCACGAAGCACCTCGAGAAACAGAGCTCGTTTCGAATCGAAGTGTTGGTACACAACCGGTTTCGTGATCCCAGCAGCCGTGGCAATCTCGGCCACCGAGGCCTCGGAGTAGCCACCAACACCGAACATCTCGAGCGCCACGTCGAGCAGTTGTTGACGTCGCTCGGGTCCCGGCAGGCGTTGGTTCATTGCTCGAGCCGGCCCATCTCGTGGTCCTCTCGGTGCGCGGAACGGACCGCGTATCCGAAGATGATCGACGGCGCCAGGATCAGGGAGCCAGCGATCAAGGCTGCGACGATGAGGTTGGTCAAGGTCTCGGAGAACGAATCGATGACTCCAAAGAAGAACAGCACCATCGCGATCAGGAATAGCGAGTAGCCGATGCGTTTGCCCGCCTTCACCCAACGGGCAATGCGCTTCCTGCGCTCGATGACCGGATCAACCACACCCCATCATCGCCCAGTTGCCCCCGTCGCGCCCAGGCAGTTACCGCGCGTTAGCTTCTGGATCAGATGCCGCTGTCGCCCATCGGGCCTGACAGTTGGGCTTCGGGGGCGTAGACGTAACAGAGCACCTCGCGATGGCGAGCGTCGGGGTCTTCCCAGTTGGTCTTTATCGGCCGTATCGCGCCTATCTCCAGAGCACTCAACTCGTAGTCGGTCCCCACGAACTCGGTGAAGGAGCCATAACACGCAACGTTGCTCCATCGTTCGATCTCGGTTGTCCCAGGAAATGGGGCCCCGGCCTCTGCTTCGTGGAAATGGCTGGCGTAGACCTCGCCATCGTGTGGCCTGCGGCAGTCAACGACAGTGGTGAACTCCTGCACTTCGTTCGTGGGCTCGACGACGATGTCGTAGCGGTTGAAGCAGGTTTCGACGTCGAGATCGAACTTGTTCACGATGCGCCCCTCGGGCGCAGGTGTCGGTGCGTCTTCGCCCTCCTGCAAATCTTGGCTCGTGGGTAGGGCAACGATTGCCGGGGCGGGCTCGTCGGCGTTTTCGCCACCATCGCCCGTGCACGCTGCGCCAAGCAAGCAGAGGCCGATCAGGGGAAGCAAGAACCGGCGGCGCATGACACCAGCAGCGTACCGGGGGGAGGTCGGCCAGTGATGTCGGCCGGTGCGCTCGGCTGGGTCCCCGCCGGTTGTCGGGAAATGGGGGTTCAGTAGCTGGGCAGAGCCCTGTCGATGTGGACGAAGCAGACGAACAGAACCAGAGCGAACGGGACGATCGCCGCCGAGTACGAAGGCCACTTTCGCCAGCGCGCTGCAGCGAACGCAGCGGCGATGAATATCGCCAACGCTGCCAAGCCCCACAGCACGGCCGGGAAGATCTCGCCGGTATTTCCGTTCAGGCCGGACCCGAAGCTGTCCGCCGCGGCGGTTCCTTGAAATGCGACCGCCAGCGGCTGTACAGAACCCGACTCGGTGTTCGAGTCGGAGCTGGGGGCGGTGGCTGCAGCGTCGTCATCCTCGGCGGATTCGGGTTCGTCGGAGGCCGGCTCTGTTGTTTCGTCCTCGCCTTCGGCGACTGCTGCGTCGTCTTCTGTGACATCCAGATCCGGGTCTCCGGGGAGCCCGGAGTCGTCGGCGCCTCCACCACCGTCTCCAACTTCACCGGCCTCGTTCGTTTCCCCGGCACCGAACGATTCGTTTGCGAGGGCGATCTCGACGTCGGCGAGATCTTCCGGTCGTGGGACGGTCAGCGCGGGCTCGTCGATTAGCTCGGCGACGACGATGATGCGTTGGCGAGCACTGAACTTTGGATGGCAAGCGGTCAACGTGAGCCGGTTCGGGTGTTCGGTGAAGTCCTGGTCCAACACGTCGACCCGGTCGGGGCTGACGATGAAGTGACCCTTGCCCGACTCCTGCTCCACAACCCGGTATTCGAACGTGCCCTGGGCAGTGCGGACCGTGATCTCGTCGCCCGGGTCGAGTTCGTCGATGCGGTTGAAGGGCGCACCCCAGGTAGTGCGGTGGCCGGCGATCCCGGAGTTGCCAGCCATGCCAGGCATCGGCGTTCCGGAGTAGTGGCCGGGGCCCTTCCGGAGCTCTTCGGTTCCGACGCCCTCGACCACAGTCCATTCGAGGTTGATGTCCGGGATGATCAGCTGAGCCATCGACTCGCCGTTCGGTCGCCACACGAGGTTCGACAAGAGCTCCAACTCTTTGGCGGCTCGCTCGGCAACCTCTGGGTCCACGACTTCGGCGATTACCTCGGCTGGCTCCGATTCCTCGGCTGAATCCGGCTCGGGCTCAGCGATCTCTTCGGTGACGGCTTCCAGAGCATCTGTTTCGACGAGTGCTGCTTCCTCGAGCAGTTCTTCGAAGTCGTCCTCGAGGCCGTTCTGAGCCTGAGCGGTGAGGATTCCGGTTCCCCAGAGCTGATAGGCGACAAAAAGCAACGTCAGGATCCCCAGACCGATGCAGAATCGGCCCACACCTCCGAGGATTCGGGACAACAACATAGACAACGACAGTATCGGCGGGAACGTCTGTAGTTGGAGGCACCCCTGGCTGCGGCCTCACCCCCAACCGGGCTACATCACCCGCTTCTCGCTGATTCAGCGCCAATTTGGCTGGATGTCGGTTCTTTCTGACCAGAGGCTGCCGAGTACCGTCGTTGGCCATGGTCGCGGCTGTGCAGCTTTCTGGAGTCGTGACGCTGTTGGGTCGGTTCCCCGCGCTTGCAGGGGTTGACCTAGAGGTCGGAACAGGCGAGATCGTGCTGCTGCAAGGCCCCAATGGCGCCGGCAAGTCCACCCTTCTGCGGCTGTGTGCCGGCCTGTTGCGTGTCGAGTCGGGTTCTGGCCAGGTTCTCGGCCACGACTTGGCCACCGAACGAGTGGCCGTGCGGACCCGTGTCGGGGTTCTCGGTCATGCCACGGGTCTTTACGATGATCTGACGGTTGCTGAGAACGTCCGATTCTGGGCTCAGGCGTCCCGAGCCGATCTGGCGCAGGTGGACGTTGCCTTGGATCATCTCGGGCTTGCCGGACGGTTGCGCGACGTTCAGGTGCGGAGGCTGTCCGCAGGTCAGCGCCGGCGCGTCGCGTTGGCGACGATGTTGGTCCGCCGGCCGGAGTTGTGGCTCTTGGACGAGCCGCATGCGGCGCTGGATCAGGAGGGTCGAGACCTCGTGGATCATGTGGTCACCGACGCTGCAGCCGCCGGGGCCACGGTGCTCCTGGCATCGCATGAACTCGAGCGGGTGGCCGGAGTAGCCCGTCGAACTGTGACGATTGCCGGCGGGGTCATCGTCGGCGACAGCGCCGAGGACACCGATGATTCGTGATGCGCGAGTGGTCGCCTCGAAGGATCTCCTGGTCGAGTGGCGATCGCGGGTGTTGATCAACCAGGTCGCGCCGTTCACTTTGCTGATCGTTGTGTTGTTGGGTTTCGCCCTCGATGCCAACACGACTGCTCTACGCGATACGGCTCCTGGGCTGTTCTGGGTGGCAGTCCTGCTCGTGGCGGTCCTGGCGGTGCAGCGATCGGCCGCCATCGAGGTAGCCGACGAAGCGAGCCAACGCATGTTGTTGAGTCAGCTCCGGCCGGCCGCGATCTTCCTGGGTAAGACCACAGCCTTGTTCGTGCAATTGCTGGCCCTGGAAGTTCTGTTGGCCGCATCGATGGTGCTGTTGTTCGACATCTCGATAGCCGAGCCCGCATTGATGGCTGTTTCCGCGGTGGTCGCGACCATTGCGATCGCAGCCGCCGGTACGATCTACGGAGTCCTGGCTGCGGGAGTTGGTGTACGGGAGACGTTGTTGCCAATCCTGTTGCTGCCGGTTCTCGCTCCAGTACTCATCGGTGCCACCAGCGCGTTTGGCGATGCCTTCGATCGGGTCGATGCTGATGGTTGGGCCTGGTTGGGCCTGCTTGGAACGTTCGCTGTGATCTATCTGTTCATCGGAGTGCTCGCGTATGGGTTGCTCCTGGAGGAATCGTGAGTGCCACTACCGCACCCACACCTGAGACGGGCGTGGGCTCTCCACACGGCACGAGCAGTCGCGGTACTCGTATCCTCGCGGGCGCAATCGCGGTCGGCATACCGACCCTGTTGCTCTTCGGTTTCGTTCTGAGTCCCGAGGACGATGTGATGCGCGATGCGGTACGGATGTTGTACATCCACGTGCCGGTCGCGATCTTGACCTATGTGGCATTCACGCTCACTGCCATTGGTGGTGTCGCTTATCTGTGGAAGGACTCTCGGTGGTGGGACACCGTCGCGTACGCTTCCGCCGAGATTGGTGTCGTGTTTTGTGGGCTCACCCTGGTCACCGGCTCCATTTGGGGCCGCCCAACTTGGAACACGTGGTGGGAATGGGGCGACGTTCGGTTGGTCACGAACCTCATGCTGTTCCTCGTGTTCGTCGGATACCTGGCCTTGCGGCGCGTCCCGGGCGATCCGCGTGTCAGAGCGAGACGGGCATCGGTCGTCGGCATCGTCGGTGCGCTGCAGATTCCGATCGTTCGATACTCGGTGGAGTGGTGGGAGAACAACACCCTGCACCAGACCAGCTCGCTTTATGACGGAAAACTCGAAGACCTCACGTTGTTCACCTGGTTCTTGGGCACGGTGGTGTTCGGGGCGATCTTCTTGTGGCTGTTGGTCATGCGCTTTCGCCTGGCTTGGCTCGAAGAAGAGATCGACCGTCACGGTCTGGTCACCGCACTCGAAGAACGCCGGGCCGAGGCGCACGTTGGTGTGGAACAAGCCGTCGGTGGCACCGTTGAGGGCAAGCTCGGAGGTTCTCGTCCATGAGCCATCTCGGCTATCTCATCGCCGGCTGGGGCATTGGTCTCGGCACCCTTGGCGTCTACGGATGGTCGGTCCTTCGCCGGGCCCGTGAGGCAGTCCGCCATGTGCCCGTCGAGCGGCAACGGTGGATGACCGCCGATGACTGACGCCTCCCCACCTGTGGACCTCACACCACGTCCGGCCCGTCAGGGGTCGACGCGATCGAAGTGGCTGCCGCTTGCCTTGCTGGTTGCGGTTGCGGTTGCTGTGGTCGGCCTCATTTGGTTTCTGGTCACCAACAGCCAGGCGTTCCTCGAGGCCGACGTAGCGGTGGAAGAGCGCGACGAGCAAGGCGACAAACGTTTTCAGCTTTTGGGGTCGCCCATCGCCGACGCAGATCAGGACGACACGGTTGTGCTCAACGGCGAAGAGCACACGCCATTCACCATCGTTTTCGATGGCGTGAAAGTAGACGTCATCAGCCAGGGGGCTCCGCCAGATCTGTTCGATGAGGGAATTCCGGTCGTGCTCGAAGGGCATTGGGTCCAAGATCGGCCGCCGGCGGGGGTCGAGTGGCCGGCCGGCGCGAACGACGGCTGGTATTTCGAGAGCGACCGCATCCTCGTGAAACACGACAACGATTACCGCCAGGACCGCATCGACGAAGCCGAAGATCGTGGTCAGGTCGACGACGAGCC
>JBPCTU010000406.1:0-2888 GCA_051011515.1 Acidimicrobiales bacterium | reverse complement strand
CCGCTACCGCGCGTTCGGTGCTCGCATGGACGAGCCGTACTTTCTCGGGTTGGTGGCCGAAGCTGCGATGGCGGTGGACGAGCCGGACACAGCACTGAACGTTCTCGACGAGGCCGAAGCGATCGTGGCCGAGACAACCCGCACCTTCTTCTTCGAGGCCGAGTTGGCCCGTCTCCGCGCCGTGGCCGTCGCCCGGAGGGGCGACGTCGAAGCTGCTCGAGCAATCCTTCAAGCCGCGGCCGACATGGCGAACCGGTTCGGCGCCATCCCCTACTCGCTGCGCATCGAGCTGACTCGAAACCGCCTGGGTCTGGCGAGGAGAAGCGAAGAAGACGCTCACCATGCCGAGCTCACCCGACTGATCAGCCACTACGACGGTCGGTTGAGCGCCTCATCGACGCCGTGGTCATTCGCAGACCTGGACGAGGCACGCCGGCTGACAACGGGCTGATCGACCTACGTCGATTTAGGCACCATCCCAACTCTCACCAGAATCGTGGGTATTGTTTCTATTGTGGTTCGTGTGTCTCGTGTGGATCCCGCCACCACCAGCCGGGCAGACACATTGGCCGACTCACGCGCCCAGGGACAGACTTTCGAGATCGAGTTCGGCCAGTACTTGCACGAACTTCGACGTCGCCAAGGTCTCAGGCGCCGCCATCTGGCCACCGACGACGTGCCGGCGAACATGCTCCGCAAAGTCGAACGCGGCGAACTCCCCCTCAACCGATCCCTACTGGTGTGGGTTGCCAAACAGTACGGAGCCGATCTCGACGATTTCATGCCGTCGAGATCGCCCCTGATCATCAGCCCCGAGGCAATCATCATCGATGGCAAGAGCCAGCAGATTGCGAACGAAAGTGTTACCGCAACCTTGTTGGCCTACCTCGAACTGGTCAGATCTCTGCGGTCGGACTCGTCCGGTATCGGACCGCCCGGCCTCTTGCCTCTGCGCCGAGCAGATGTACAGATCCTGAGCGCTCACCTCGATCAACCTTGCGCGGTCATCGTGGGGCGACTTGCGGAGCTGATGGATGCTCGGGGTGACGAAACGCAGGCCATGGTCCAGCTGTACCTCCATGGCGCAGAAGTCATTGGCGTGGCCGACGTGGCCGCGGCTGCGGGCCCGGGCAACCGCTCGGCGTCCAACGTCAAATGGCTGAACTGACGACACATCCCCGCTGACTTGCTGGTCCCGGCCATACGCGGGAACGTGACATTGGCCCGTGTCGTCGACGCTGTCGCTGAAGGCACCCTGACCACCGGGCATCACGCGGAGTAGGGACCCCGCCACAGCCAGCACCGTCATTGGCGACGATCACCTCAGGCAGGCAGGGCTCGCGGGTGAGACGCTCGGTACAGGCGAATTTGGGCAACAGCCAGGGCGACTGATGCTGTATCAGAACTACGTATTGACCGACGGCGGGATCTTGAGTGTCGGAGCAGCACACGGACAGGTGCGGGTGCTTCTGGATGACAGAGCCCTGGCGGGCCCGGTGGATGAGCGTCACGCTCTCCAGCGCATGAGCCTTCAGATGCCAGACAGCCGGGGTGAGGTCGCTGTGCGGCTTCAGCGAGATGGGGCCTTCGAGGTGCTCCACAACCGACGTCAGGTCGAACCGGTACGCGCGCGTTCGAGACGTCGGATGCTCAGCTTGCGCCACCAACAACCGGCGATAGCCGTCTGACCCTCTGCCTACGGCCAGGTCGGCGCCGCGGTCCCGTTATGCGCGGGCGACGTCGCGACCCGCCAAGAACCCGAACACCATCCCCGGACCCAACGTCCCACCAGCGCCGCCGTAGGTCATCCCCATGGCCGAGGCCATGACGTTTCCCGCAGCGTAGAGACCTTCGATCGGCGTGCCATCGAGGTCGACCACCTGGGCATCGACGGTCGTGCGCGGACCACCCTTTGTCCCCAATGCGCCGGGATGTACCTCGACCGCGTAGTACGGAGGTGTGTCGATCGGTCCGAGCGTGGCATCGGGGCCGCGGCTCCGACTGTCACCCCAGTGAATGTCGTTCACTGAGCGGCCGCGGCCGAAGTCAGGATCGTCGAGGTCCTCGGAGATCGCGTTCCACCGACCAACCGTGTCCGCAAGACCGCTGGGATTCACGTCGATCTGAATCGCTAGCTCTTCGAGTGTTTCCCCGGAGACCAACCATGTAGGGACCACGCCCTCACCGTGGTAGTTGTAGACGCCCCAGCGCACTGCGTACTCGTGATCAAACACCATGTAGGCGGGCAGATTGGAGTACTCGAAACTCCCGGCATCGAGCTGGTGGAAGGCCGCACCGAACGCGTTGTAGTTGGACGCTTCATTCGCGAAACGTACGCCGGCTCGATTGACCATGATGCAGCGAGGTCGAACCCGTTCCCGGTTGACCATCCAGGGGAAAACCTCTCCATCGTCGTCGGGAACATCAATACACGGCACCCACCATGCTTCCTGCATGTTCCCGAGCGCAGCGCCCACCCTCATCGCCATCTTCAGCCCATCGCCGGTATTCGTATCGACCGCGACGGTTCGGGTCAACGGGCCGCGGATGAAGCTCCTGACGAGGTCGCGGTTGTGTTCGAAACCCCCTGTTGCCAAAACAACGCCTTTGTCCGCCCGGACCTCCCTGCCTCCAGCGTCGGTTTCGAAAACCACACCAACAACGCGGTGGTCATCCAAGATCAGCTCGACTGCTCGATGTCCGGTCAGCGGCTCGATGTCGCGGTCCAGGCACGCCTTGAGCAGTCGACCCACCAGAGCCTGACCACAGCCTCGCTCGTTCGCCGCCTCGCGCCGTTCGAGTTCGCCGGGGGCGAAGCCGTCGACGACTCCTCGTCCAAGCGTCGTTTCGTTCATGACGACATGGGGCGACATCTGCCTGCTCGTCGT